>JAFQUH010000098.1 GCA_017408635.1 Ruminiclostridium sp.
AAAAGAAGGTAGCATATAAGCACGGGGGTAATTGCAGAGCATACCATCGGTGCGGGCATTATTGCCGCAGGAGAATTCTGATTTGCCTGTGCCTGTCTTATTTCCTTGGTATTTGCAAGATAGCCGAAAAATAAAAATGCAAAAGGAAGGCTGAAAAGAAAAGTGATAATATTTGAGCCTATATCATTTGATAAAACGTTCATTATATTGCCTGCAAGATTATCGAAATTTTCATCGGCTGACGCCAGCATAATAGTGCAGATAAGGGTTGCGGGGATGGATATGACAAGTCCGACAAGGATATATAAAACAACCTTTATTCTTGATTTACCCTTGCTTAACAATGCGCCTACCGACCTTGGACCTGCAGAGAAATTCTGAAAGGGCGTGGCTATTATCGCCTCGGCTATTTTCGATACTGCACCCCTGCCCAGTATATCGCCCTCTCTTGAAAAGCTGTAGGCAAATATACAGAGCATAATAGCCGCATATACCCAGGAGAGAAGTCTTACTGTGGCAGTTGACGAAAAGAACGGCACAGTGCAGAAAAGCATTGAAGCACCAAAGAAGCACCAACCAGTCTTATCAGGCTTTTTACCTATGTAGAAGAGCGCCAGTATTCCCATAACGGCTACTATGATATGATAATATCCCGAGCTTATGACCGAGCCTGATTTTATATCGCCGGTAAAGAAGAGCTTTACGATAACAAAGGATATCAAAATAAAAACAAGTGCAAAGATTCCGTCTTTTACCGTAAAGGTCTTTTCCTTTATAGGAGTGACGGGAATTATCTCGTCGGTACTAAAAATTGTAGAGTTATTATTTTCTAGATTTGACATAATATTACAGTCCTTTCGTATAGAGATGCGTTGCCTTATAAAAATAAGGCTTATTCTTTTATTTTTGTTTTCTTTAAGATAAGCCGGGTTATTATTCTGCTTATCAGAATACCAAGTAATAACGCAAAGCCGGCATACGGAAAAAACACGAGCATTAGAGCAACATTGATTAAATCACCATCCGACATCACAGGATTTAAAAGCTCTATAACAAACGGATATAAACCTATCTTCATTAACAAGAAGAACAAAAGCGGATATAAAGTAATAGTAAGTATAAACCTAAAAGCAAACAGTCCCTGCTCTCTTGTGATAAAAATACAGCTTACAATAATAGCTTCTACGGCAAGTATGCCGATGACGACAACTAAAGAAGAATTCCATATAATACAGGCTACTGACGACAGAACGGCAATAGCCGAAGCCGATAACGATGCTAACAAATCACTACGCATCAATATTCCCTCTCTTCTGTCACAAGAGAAATCAGCTCTTCCGCTTCTTCATCCTCCTGCACGCTTTTATTTTCTGATATACGGCAGAACAGTCTGCCTATCAATGCACTCATTGCAAGCAGTATTCCTGCAAAGGGCAACCAGGTGAATATAAATCTAAAGCTATAACCAAAGCCTATACCGTACTCGTTATAATACTGCGGATTAAATAGTCCGAAGGCTTGCTCATACAGTCCGGATTCCGACGTTAAAAGAGCAAGAAGCGGATATGCTATAAAGCTTCCTATAACTCTTCTTGTGAAGGCTTTTCCTTCTCTTGTAAAGAAAAGCAGGCTCACTATTATAACTTCAATAACACTAAAAACGATACCCGCCGTTCCGTCTATAAGCCCTGCCGCAGACGTCAGAACCGCTATGTAAGAAGCGACCAGGGATATAAGAAAATCACAAATCATACGTTATACCTCCCAAGGTTTACACTGCTATTCGTCCTTAAAGGAAAGTATATCTCCCGGCTGGCATTCCAGCGCCTCGCATATTTTTTCAAGAGTGGAAAAGCGGATAGCCTTTGCTTTTCCCGTTTTCAGCACCGACAGATTTGCGGGGGTTATGCCCACGTAATCTGCAAGCTCGTTTGACGACATTTTTCTTTTTGCCATCATTACGTCAAGATTTATTTCAATCGGCATAGTGTTCCCCTTTCTTAAATTGTAAAATCATGTTCTTCTCTTATTTCGATAGCCTGCTCGAATACGTTCTTTATCACTCTTAATATAAGTCCGAAGAACGCCGCCGCAACAACTATGAATAAGGCGAAATGGCGGATAAATCCGAAGTAGATAAAAATCAGGCTTGCCGCAAAACAGCAATAGGAAATAACTCTGAGGCAGGTAACGTTCTGCTTTATAAAGGCGTTGCCTTTCTTTATATTTGTGAGCAGTCTGTCAAGGGCGATAGTCAGTATAAGCGCAGGAACGGCGGCACAGTAAAGAGTTATCAGAAGAGGAATATATACGCTATCGATTCCGTAAGGGATTATGTAGCTCTGCTCGTAAAAGGATACGAGCCAGGGAGCCGCAAAACAACAGATGATGATAAGCACAAAACCAACCTTCGTGAGAGCGGAGGATATAGCAAGAGATATATTCTTGTTTTTCATAGTGAAATTTCCTTTCAGGATATTTGAATTGTTTTCTTCTGTGACTATATATTACCACATCTATTTTTGTTTGTCAATACTTTTTTATCGTTTTTCGATAAATTTTTATTCTTTTTCAAAATCACGCTCATTATAGGAATAAAAAAAACGCCACACAAATAAAGTGCAACAGACCATTTTTGTGTGGCGGATTTACATACATGAATATTACTCCCAGCGGGTACGGTCTGTTCGTTTGAAGATAAGCGCTACTATAAGTCCGAATAACACCGCCGCCGTTATGCCTGCCGCAGATGAGGTAAAGCCACCTGTAAAGATTCCGAGAAAGCCTTCGGTATCAATTGCCTTCTTTACTCCCTTCGCAAGAAGATTTCCGAAACCAGTTAAAGGCACGGTTGCTCCCGCTCCCGCAAAATCCACAAGAGGCTGATATACGCCAAGTCCACCGAGAGCAACACCTGCCACCACGTAGGAAACGAGTATTCTTGCAGGAGTCAGCTTTGTAAGGTCAATAAGAAGCTGTCCGATGGCGCAGAAGGCACCACCGACAAGGAAAGCTTTTAAATATTCTAAAAATATATCCATATAAACCTACTTTCTGTGGGAAATTTCCACTACGTGAGATATACCGGGTATGCTTTCGCCCTGTTGTGAAACGGTAGTTGACATAAGCGCACCGGTTGCGGCAAAGAGGATATTTTTAAGCTCTCCGCTTTTAACTCTCGGCAGAATATAGCCGCATAGCACACTTGCACTACAACCACAACCCGAGCCTCCTGCGTGAACGTCCTGCTTTTCTCTGTCAAAGAGCATAAGTCCACAGTCCTTATGAACGGTGCTTATATCAGTTCCCTGCTTTGAAAAAAGCTCAACGAGGATGTCCGTGCCTACCTGACCTAAATCCCCCGTAAAAATCGCATCGTAATCGGATACTCTTTTACCCGTATTTGAAAGATGGCGGCTTATCGAGTCGTATGCGGCACCTGCCATTGCCGCTCCCATATTGTTGGCGTCCTTTTCGCCCATATCAACTATCTTTCCTATAGTGACGGCGTTTATAAAGGGCGGCTCTGTGGATTTTCCTACAATACAACAGCCGGATGCGGTTGCGGTCCATTGTGCAGTAGGAGTACGGACTCCGCCGTAGTTTATCGGAAAGCGAAATTGCCTTTCAGCAGAGCAGAAATGAGAAGAAGTGACCGCCGCACAGTATTCACCTATACCGCTATCGGCAAAGAGAGAGGCTACCGCAAGGCTTTCCGCCATAGTGGAGCAAGCCCCGTAAAGTCCTAAAAACGGGAGATCGTACTGTCTTAAGCCATAGGTAGAGCCTGTGCATTGGTTGAGCAGATCTCCTGCGAAGATAAAGTCAATATCATCGCTTAAAAAATTTCCTTTACGTAAAGCAAAATCAAAGGCGTACTGTTGAAATTTACTTTCTGCCTTTTCCCAGGTTTCCTCTCCAAGCTCCGCTCCCTTTGAAACATAGTCGAAGCATTCACCGAGAGGCCCTTCTCCTTCCATCTTCCCTACCGCCGATCCGCAGGATAGGACTGATACTTTATTTGTTAATTTTACTGTTCCGTCTTTTATAAATTGTGGCATAGCAAATTCCTTTC
>JAFQUH010000099.1 GCA_017408635.1 Ruminiclostridium sp.
ATCCCTTTCTAGTGCTATATAATAAGCATTTTTTCTATTTCTGCCGAAGGTATGGAATATCTTATACCCTCTATTATCGTTGTTAAATTACTGATTTCTATTGTCATAAGCTCTACAAAAGAAAACAGCACCACGCTATCATATTGTGACAGCATAAGCTTTTTTCTGAAAAAGTCCAGCTTCGACTGACTTACCATAGTTTCAAAATCCAGGTTTTCTTTATCTGCGGTACCTTTAAAATAAGGATGCTTTCTTATAAGTGCCTCTATCGGCTCTGAATCGGATTTCTCAAGCAAAATTCTCATTTCCTTTTCAGAAAATCTGCTATGATACGGAAGATGGTTATCCATAACCTCTTCATTAGTCATTTTAAAAATACCCTTTAATCTGTAGCATAGCTTCATATTATAGATATCTGCACTGTGCAGAACGCACTTTTCAACCTCTTCCCGTTCCTTACCGCTGAATTCTTTCTTTATAGTTGTTGTAAGCCACTCATGGAAATGATGTCCCATAATCGTTTCTACAGCTCTTATTTCAGGGAATAAAGCACCTTCGGGAAGCAGCGGCTTCAACACTTTATAATAGGCGGTACCTTCAAGGTATGAGAGCACTTCTTTGAATGTTCTTGCCTTTACAAGCTCCATAAACTTTACTTCACTATATTTCTGCAGAAACATAGGGAAATAAAGAATAAAATTCTCATGCTCACCGGCGCTTATATACATTATCGCTTTTATTATCTGTGCTATCTCCTCCCGTTTCAGAAGATATCGGAAAAAGCCGTTCTTCTGACGGAATTTGAAATTACACAAATCGGTATAATTACCAAGCATCCATTTATAAAGCAATTGCTCCGCCTGATTTCTACGCACCGAACTGTCCGTTACGTCCGAAAAATATTTTTTATATCCCGGCAGCGTCTTTAATGCCGCCACCATGTAAGAAACGTCACTTTTAGACGCAAGCTGTCTGTAGTCAGACAACGTCAGCATTTTACCATATTTACATCTGGCTTTGGCAACGACTGCAGTTGATCCTGCCGACATATCCCTCACCTCTTGTACATCCGTTTTCAACCGTTAATTATTGTTTCAAAAATTTCAGATTCAAGCTTTTCGCCGTTTTCAGCAAAATAGCTTTCTATCTCTTTAATCTTTTCATCTCGTTCGTCATTGGTTTCGTGAATATGTTGTGTACCTGTAACCATCAGGTTATCGTGGTAACCTTTAACCATGCTATCACGCTCAGCTATATATTTAAGTCTTATATTTTCTTTAACCTTCTGTGCTACGTCAAGCATTTCCTTACTTGTTTTTTCCGCTGAACACACTATCTCTTCTGCTTGTTTTTCATAGGAAATGATTTCTCCGATAATATCTACCATATACGAATACCTCCTTTTTTCGCAGATATATAAATTATACTCCTTTTTTATAATTAAATCAAGAGATTTTTTCAACAAAAAATCAAGAAAACTTAATTTTCGGCAAAGATTTAGCCGTAACCTGGAAAACAAGGCTACGGCTGATTATTATACTGTTACAAGAGGAGTCATATCTCCGAATAGTTGTTTCTGTAGATCATAAGGCATTTCAGGATTTGCTTTCAGAATACGATGCGCCCTTTCAATATACGATAATATATCCACGTTATCGTAGAGTTTCTTTTGAGATTCTCCCTTGATAATGCTATCAACGGCTCTTGCACAGTGGGTGTAGAACTCCGTTTCATAAGTAGCGGTAAAGGCACGGTTCTTTATACCGGTTTGCTGGGATATGAATTTATCGCTATAGTTTATCACATAGCAGTCTGTGAGTTTTATAAATTCCTTCTCAGCCACCTTGATAAGCCTGTTCTTTTTTTCTACTCCTTCACCATCGAAAGGACAAACCGCATCCGAATTATCAAGATAATTCTCGTTAAGTGTAATTGTAGAGAGTATGATATTTTCCCCGTATTTTTCGGTAAGAAAATCAGCCAGCTTTTTTACACATTCCTTAACGTAGTCATCGCTGATGCTCTTCTTTTCATAAGGAAGAATCTGTTTATCTTCCGACAAAAACGCCTTGAATATCCTTGTCATTTCGCATTTTGGCGTACTGACAAAATAGGTATTTTCGTGAATATATATCGGTCTTATTATTTCATTAAAATCGATAAGTATCCAGTCAGAAGGCGTGCTGATTTTATCAAATCGTCTTTTTGCAAGTTCCTTATAAAAAAGTGTATGAGGATCCACGTAGCTGTAATCAACCTTGACAGGCTCACAGAATGCAGTAAGTACAGAGCAATCAGCGATAAAAGCTCCGCCTGTAGCAATGGTGCATTCGCCGATTATATCCTTAAGATTGGACCCACCGAGCATATCCACAGTCACAGGTCTGTTCTTATTATAATATTCCGAAACAAGCATAGAAACTGCAGATTTATTCTTACCCGAAATAATAAGCTGAGCGCACTTAAGATAGAAGTCCAGATTTCTTGTATCAAGGCTACATTCGGGTATGATTCCTTCCTTGTCAAAATAAGAGGAAAGAGTCTGCGCCAGAAGATTTTTGGCATAAAGATCAAGTCTTATTATGTCTTCATTTCCCTTATTATCAAGTTTTCCAGCTAAAAGGCTGTGAATAGCGCTACACACTCTGCGAAGAGTGTTGTTTTCTCCGAAATCATATGTGCTGATAAGCTCTGAAAGGTTTAAAGGTGCATTTTTCTTCATATTCTGAAGATCATCAAAATTAGCACCTATAAAATCGGAATTGAGCTTTGAAATGATAATATCTGCCGCTACGTTTGATGAGAAGAAAAAGTCGTCGCAGTCGGATTTTTTGATTGCATCAAAGCGTTCTTCCACCATAGAAAGCCATAACTTACTGTTTTTCTGCATAGAAAAGCTCTGTGCCAGGTAATCATCTCTTGCTATATTTATTGCCGCCTCGGAAATATTCTGTGTAAACCTGCTATCACGGTTAACAGCACTACTTACGCCTCTTTTATTGATATAACCGGGATAATAACCCGAAACGTCGATCACTATAGGATTTACCATTCTGATAAAGTAACATTCCACGTCAAAAAGGAATTTGCTATCAAGTGACGTATCGTCGGTTTTGATAAATCTTCCGTTTCTGTAATATAGCTTCGGATCTGTTACTTTTACAAGAATTATCCTCCTGTTGTCATAAACGGATTTTATAGCTTCAATATATTTTTCTAAAAGCGGCTTCCATAAATCATTCTCTCTTATATCAACACGCTTAAGTCTGCTCGCATTCTCTTCATAGAATCGGGATTCTCTGAAGGCTCTTCCGCCCGAATACAGAACACCGTCGAGTTCATAATGAGGTGTTGTTACCGCATAATAGAAATCGAGTACAAGTGCATCCTTTTTATTTTCCTTCAGATACTCTTCAAAATCCTTGGTAAGGTTCCAGTAAAGAGGGGTAACGGAATCTCTGTACATTCCCTCTTCCACCTCTATTTTTTTACCGCATAACGCAAACTGAGAGATAAAAAGATGCGAGCGGTCGGTAATAACCTCCTCGTTATCCTTAAACAGTTCAGATATAAGAGGAGAACCATTGAGCGCAAAGGTTATATCCTTATTCGCTTTCTGATATCGTGCATAACCGATTTTTTCGCCAAGTGCAGATTTTACCTGATTTACGTATCTGGTATAATCGGAATTGCCGAAGGTCTGACGATTTGCTTCAGCGAGAACAAGTGCATGACGCATAGATGCACCCTTTGTCATAGCGTAAGGGATGTATCCTGTCTGCTCGTTTTTTACCTTACCCGTTTTTCTGTCTCTTACAAGACGAAGACATAACAATGCACCTATATCCTCAAATCTTATAACCGCTTTACCCGGTGTTACAGAGCCCAAGGAGTATGCTACACTTACGTTTCTGCCATCCTTTGTTGTAATCACGTCGTATTCGCAAAGTGTACCAAGTCCGCAACCCACTATAAAATCGGCACCATATTCCGCAAGCTTTGCCGAATACTTTCTCCAGCTTTCTTTTACAACAGGAGTGTGACGTTCCTTCCAGTTGCAGTAAACGACGATAAATTCTGCTCCCTGACTCTTTATTGTGCTGATTGCAGAAGCTATATCATAGTCAATGGTTGTTGAAAGAAATCCGACTTTTATATTATTTATATCTACTATTCTGAAGCGTTCACCCTCAAGCTCTGACGCACCTGATGAAAAAACAGACAAGGGATAATCTGAAAGAGCCTTAGGTGTTTTTCTGGCGAGCTTTCCGCTTAATGCAACGGAATCAAGTCCTGCCTGACACAACGTATCAAGAAATACAGATGGACAGTTATTCACCTTTTCGTTTTCATACGTATAATCCTTTTCGTCGTTAACGTCGGTATCAAGTGCCGCTACTGAAAAATCAGACGAACGGAACACCTCTCCGAGTGACGACATGGTGTAATCAAAGCCAAAGCCTCGTATCAGAGCATCGTGCTGAGTTGCGGCACTTGTAGCTATATCACCGCCAAGCATAATAAGGCACTTATGGTTTTCGTTCCGCAATACACCTTGCTTTACAGCGTATCTGTTGCTTGTGACACCTGTAACACCATCTGCAAAACGCTTTATTGTTCTTTCAGTAGTTTTGGATTCTACGTCGGTTGTCTGCTTCAGCTCAAGCTCCACATACTCGCTTGCATTACTTATTTTTTCGGTGTGGTTTATTATCTTGAAGCTACGTACTCTGAAACGCACTTTTCCGGACAGACCTGTTGTGTCTACCTTGCAGTCTGTTGCTCCGCTATACTGCAGGAAGGTATATTTATCATTACAGTCCTTATCTATATATACCTTATATCCGTCTGAATCAGAATCATCCATCCAGTAAAGTATGATAGCGTTATCCCCGCCCTTGCCTGCAACAAGATTATGGGGCGTTTTCATAGGACAAAGTGATACTATCTGCGATTCAGCAAAATAGTTATCAGGACCATCGGCGATTCTGAATGCCTTAATTTTATAATCGACAACAACACCGTTCTTGCAATTCTTGAACACTGCTCTTGTAACGTTAGTATTCAATTGTCCGACAAAACGGTTTTTCCCGTGAGGTGACGAGAATACACGATATCCGTCAGCATAAGGAACCTTATCCCACGTCAGCGATACTGTATTTTCGGCTGTACCCGTTTCAATCGGAAATCTGGGTTGTCCCTCACAAAGCTGTTTAAAGTTCATATTGAAATATCTCCTCGATTACTGATTAAATATTGTTCAGTATCCAATTTACAAAGGATGCTCTTTCTGCATCTGCGGATATAACTGAAGGCTTTGTTACAGGCTTGTTCAGTATTTCGTCATAGCATTCCTGAAGCTCGTCAAAGTGCTTGTAGAAATGATAGTATCCGCCTATATAATGCTGTACGTCGTCTATTCTGATGCGATAGCTATCGTGTCTTACACAGAAGGTTTCCGCAATACCGAGCGGATTCTTCATATACATCGCAAACTCGGGATAGAGATATCCATTAAGCATATAATGTGCTCTTTTATAGATCGTCCTGATGAATGCTTCCTTGTTGAATTTCTGCATATACGAAGCCTTCAGCTTATTATCGATAACTCTCATATACAGCTCATACGCCGCCATAAGAAGCTCTAAGAAGGTATGGAATGTAGTATCCTGATTGAAAATTCTTGTCAGATTTTCATTGGCATTGCGAAGTCCGAAATTGAGATACTTTTCCTGCGGATCATACATTGTAACTTCATTCACCGAATATGCTATCCAGTGGTCGCAGAATCTGGTATAATCGTTATCGATAAAATAATCAAGAGCTTTTTTCGCCGCATTCAGAAATCTTTCATCACCTGTGACGCTATATGCACGGGCAAGCGCAAAGGTTGCTTCTCCATCATAATAAACGATTCTGTCCCTTTCCTTGCGCTTATAATCAGGATAACTGAGAATGTGATAATAGCTTCCGTCTGTTTCCTGACTATCAAGGATAGAGTTGGCTATTTTTCTGATAAGCTCCTTGTATTTATCACTCTTAAACACCTTCATATAGGTAGATAACGTAATGATAACCACCGCATTACCGCCTAGCTTTACTTCGGCGGCTTTTCTTTCGATAAGGTATGCATGATCTTCGTCAGGGCTCTCAATACTGTCAAGCATATAACCTATTGCACTTTCGATTTTAGGAACCAGTGTTTCATCATGAGTGGTATCATACTGCATTATAACACTCCATATGGTACCTGCGTGACGTAATATATTATAGGTTATGAAATGAAAATCCGTAACGGGATTTACACCATAGTCAAATCTGCCGTTTTCATCAATAGCATTTGCAAGATATACCGACGATTGCTTTATAACTCTGCCTATATCCTCTTTTGTAAGCTCTCCCGCAACTCTTCTGCCGTAATTCTCTTCATCGGGATACAGCTTGTAGGTACTCATATCATCTTCGCATATATATCCAACGGTAGTAAATTCAATAACGTTATCAGGAATAGATACGAATCTATCGTTTCCGGTTTCTTTAAAATGCTCTCTTACCTTCGCAATGTTGAGCTGCCAGGATTTATAATCAAGCAAACCGCCGCAGTTAAGCTGCGCTTCAAGAAGTGCGGTATCAAAATCCACGTCAAAGCTGATACCCTTTTTAAAGAAATACTCTCTGGAATCTCTTACACCGGCAAGAAAGTTCTTGTACGAAACAATCTTACTGTAATTTATAAAGTCAGCCTTTAACCAGAGAACGTCGATATTGTTCTGAGAAATGAAGTTTTTAGCCTTTTCGCACGCCTTTTCATAGGCGTCAAAAAGATCATACTCCGTCGCCGAAAATACTCTTGCACGAAACGTGCCATCCGTTACCGAAATAAAACAAACCGCCTTTGAAAACAAAGTGCCCGCTTTATAGTCGGTTACAGCTGACAATATATATGGATCACCCTTTATAAATTTCTTCAGTGCGCTTTTCTTTTTACTGAAATTATCAGGGCTATTAACGTTTTTCGTTCTGGGTTTTGCCAAACTAATCAACCTCCTGTCTGTCGGATGTTATATATAATAGTAATTATATCAGATTTTTCAAAAAATGTCAACAAAACAATGTCTAGACGACTTGAAAAATTTGTTCATTAGTGATATACTATATGATGAAACAAAAATCATTTCTAGGAAGGAAATGCACAATTATGATAAAAAATATTCAAGAAGAAATCCTGAAACTCAAAAAGGAAAAGAATTGTTGCATACTGGCTCACAGCTACGTAGCAAAGGAAATAACGGAAATTGCCGACTATGTAGGGGACAGCTTTCAGCTTTCTGCAGC
>JAFQUH010000100.1 GCA_017408635.1 Ruminiclostridium sp.
CGGCACAGGCGATCTTCTTGACGCTGCCTTCGAGTTTATGCCCGAGGATGACGCTGACGATTACGATGACAGCGTAATAAAGGTTGCGGTTATCGGTAAGCCTAACGCAGGCAAATCCTCTCTTATCAACAAGATTGCAGGCGAACAGAGAGTAATTGTTTCCGATATTGCAGGTACTACCCGTGACGCTATCGATACGGTTATCGAGAGAGACGGCGAAAAGTATGTATTTATCGACACGGCAGGTATCAGAAGAAAATCGAAGATTACAGAAAGCGTTGAAAAATACAGCGTTCTTCGTGCCTATATGGCTATTGACCGGGCAGACGTATGTGTTATTATGATTGACGCAAACGAAGGCTATACCGAACAGGACAGCAAGGTTGCCGGCTATGCTCACGAACAGGGCAAGGCCTGTGTAATTGCTGTAAATAAGTGGGACAGTATAGAAAAGACAGACAAAACTATGAACGAGTTCAGAAAGAAGCTCGAGGTTGATTTTTCGTTTATGTCCTATGCACCCTTTGTATTTATTTCCGCACTTACAGGTCAGCGTATAGACAAGCTTTTCGAGCTTATCAGATACACAGCGGAGCAGAACTCCCGCCGTATTACCACAGGTATGCTTAACGATCTCTTAAGCTATGCTACCGCCCGTGTCCAGCCTCCGTCAGATAAGGGCAAGCGTTTAAAGCTTTACTATATGACCCAGGCTTCCACAAAGCCGCCGACATTCGTAGTATTCTGCAACAGCAAGGATCTTTTCCACTATTCGTATCAGCGTTATATTGAAAACCAGGTTCGTGAATCCTTCAGCCTCGACAGCACTCCCATACGCATAGTAGTCCGTGAACGCGGCGAATAGGCGTGCCGCCTATCCCTTTGCCTGCCTTTTAGGAACTTGTATTTATTCGAAACAGGAGAAACGGCAGGGGAATAAAGAACAGCTTTACTGAACGTTTAAAGCGTGCCGCTTTACTCTTTGCCTGCCTTTTAGGAACTTGTATTTATTCGAAGCAGGAGTAACGGCAGGGGAACAAGAACAGCTTTACTGAATGTTTAAAAGCGTTCCGCTTTACCCTTTGCTAAAGCAAAAACGGTATGTAAATCTATAAAAAATCCTATAACTAAGGAGATTATAAATAATGGGCAACAATATTTTTCTTACGGTACTTTGTTTTGCGGCGGCGGTAATAATCCCGTATCTTATTTCGGGAGTAAACTCCGCTATCATTGTCACAAAAATCAAATCCGGCGAAGATATACGTAAGATAGGAAGCGGAAACGCAGGTCTTACAAACACCCTCAGAACACAGGGAAAAATAGCCGCTCTTTTCGTGCTTTTAGGCGATATTTTAAAGGGCGTTATCTCTATTCTTATTGTTCATTTTCTTTTTAAAGGACTTCTCGGAATTGATACTTACGAACACACCGCAGGCTATGAATGGATAAATTATTTAGCAGGGGTTTTCGCAGTTCTCGGACATATTTTCCCGATCTATTACGGCTTTAAGGGCGGTAAGGGAATACTTGTTACCTTCTCGACTATGCTTGCGATAAACTGGATTCCCGCACTTATTCTTTTAGGTATATTCGGAATTTTTGTTGCGATAACAAGATATGTTTCTGTCGGTTCTATAATTGCCGCAAGCTGTTATCCCTTTGCTGTACTGCTTTTCGGTTATATGAATGATAACCCTAATGTATGGTTCAGCTTTATCTTTGCTTTCGTAATAGGCTTTATGCTTGTATTTATGCACAGATCTAATATCGTAAGACTTAAGAACCATACCGAGAAAAAGCTTGGCGAAAAGAGCAAGTGATTTTTAGGAGGACGTTATGGCAATCGATAAGGAAATAATCAAAAACGAAACGAATTTCTGGGGAAAAATATCATCAAAAGAATACGAAAGAGCAAAACAGGAGCTTTCTGAAGAGGATTTCAAGAAGCTTTACAGAATAAAAAACAAGGGCACTGACGATGAAGAGTACCAGAAATTCAATGCTGCAGAAGATGATGAAATCGACAGAGCACTTCTTATTAATCTCTTAATAGAACAGAAAGAAACCAATAAAAAGCTTAACAGTATAAAGAATATGCTTATATTCTTTACGGTTCTTACTATTATTTCTCTTATAGTTCCAATAATTTTATCATTTTCATCTTAAAAAACAAGACGGCACCGAAATGCCGTCTTTTCTTTATTATTGTCTGATATAAATGCCTTGTTCTTCGATATATTCTTCCATATCAGCCTTCATATCTGAAACCCAGCTGCCGTCGGGGACGAAGGTTTTTTCTTCGTCCTTAACGCCAGCCTTTTCTTTTTCATCGTTCATAATACTTTTTCCTCAAGCACTTTGCTTGCCTTAGCCTTTTCGAAAAGCTCATCAACGCCTTCGGGCTGTTTGCCGGAAACGAGAGAACCGACTACTACAGCGATAAGAGCGAGTACGAAAGCGGGGAGGAGAGAATAAACGCCTGTGCTGCCACAGAACTGTTCCCATACTATTACGGAAACACCGCCTGTTATCATACCTGCAACTGCTCCGACAATATTCATTCTCTTCCAGAAGAGAGAGAGGAGGATAGCAGGACCGAATGCGGCACCTAAACCTGCCCATGCATAGGATACAAGACCCATTACCGAGCTTGAGGGATCAAGAGCGAGGAAGTAGGCGATAATTGCTACTACGATAACTGTGATTCTTGAGATCCACATCTGTACCTTGTCGCTTGCGTCCTTCTTGATGAGGGCGAATACGTCAGCGGTAACAGCGGAAGCAGTTACGAGAAGCTGTGAATCAGCTGTACTCATAATAGCCGCAAGAATAGCACAGAGGATTACACCTGCGATAACAGCAGGAAGGAGAGTAGAGCTCATAAACATAAAGATACGTTCAGCGTCGCCGATAGTGTTGAACTGTGCGAGAAGGTCCTCGTTACCGGGAGCGTGGAGATAACCGTAGCCTGCAACGCCGATAAATACAGCGGCACCGAGAGTTACGAATACCCAGATACAAGCGATCAAACGTGACTTCTTTATAAGGTCGGCACTCTTTATAGCCATAAATCTTACTAAGATATGGGGCATACCGAAGTAACCGAGACCCCAGGCGAGACCGGAAACGATAGTCTGCCAAGCGAAACCGCCTTCAGCGTTATTGAACATGCTAAGGTAGTTGGAGGCTAATTCCTTTGTTTCAATAGCGTTGTTTACTACGCCCATAAAGTCGGGAGTTGTACATACGCAAACGATCGGAACAACGACAAGAGCAATAAACATTAATATGCCCTGGATAACGTCAGTCCAGCATACAGCAAGGAAGCCGCCGAGGAATGTGTAAGCAATGATAAGAACTGCACCGATTGTAAGCGATACTGTGTAATCAATATCAAATACAAATTCAAAGAGCTTAGCACCGGAGCTGAATGCAGAGGCTGTGTAAACAAGGAAGAAAATAAAGATTATAGCCGCACAAACGAAACGTACAACGGGGGACTTGCTGCCGAAACGATTCTGGAAGTATTCGGGGATTGTGATTGAATCTCCTGCTGCCGCAGACATCTTACGAAGTCTTGTGGCAATAAGCTTCCAGTTAAGATATGTACCGATAAAAAGACCAATTGCTATCCAGCTTTCAGTAAGACCGGATACAAGAATACTTCCGGGGAGACCGAGAAGGAGCCAGCCGCTCATATCGGAGGCCTGTGCAGAAATAGCTGTTGACCAGCTTCCGAGCTGTCTTCCGCCGAGGAAGTAGTCGCTCATATTTTTGGAGCGTTTAAAACTGAAAATGCCAATACCTATCATTATCATAAAGTACAGTATAAACGCTACCAGTGTGAATGTGTTAGATTGCATAAAATAAAATCCTTTCAAAAAAACTTTACTGTAATTTTACCATATTATCACAATAAAAGCAATAGCAAAGCAAAAAATCGACATTATCCACAAAATCGGCTTTGCTTATTGTTGTTTAAAATAATAAAGGGATTTTTATTTATTTATTTTTCACAAAACATTTATTGACATTTTTAGCACATAATGATATAATTGTTAGAG
>JAFQUH010000101.1 GCA_017408635.1 Ruminiclostridium sp.
AGGGTACGATTTCGGACAAGAGCCGTATTATCTTTGTAAACGACGGCAGCCGTGACAAGACCTGGGAAATTATCGAGGAGCTTTATAACTCCGACGAGATATTCGGCGGTATAAGTTTAAGCCGCAACAAGGGACATCAGAATGCTCTGCTTGCGGGACTTATGACTGCAAAGGAGCATGCGGATATCACTATCTCAATGGATGCGGATTTACAGGACGATATAAACGTAGTGGACAAGTTTGTTGACAAGTATCACGAGGGCTGTGATATAGTTTACGGCGTGCGTTCTTCAAGAAAGACGGATACCGCCTTCAAGCGTGGTACAGCGGGTATGTTCTATAAATTCATGAAGCTGCTGGGCGTTGATATCGTAGACAACCACGCCGACTACAGACTTATGTCAAAGAAGGCTTTGGAGGCTCTGTCCCAGTTCAAGGAGGTAAATCTCTTTTTACGAGGTATCGTAAAGCAGATTGGCTTCAAGAGTGATATTGTATATTATGAAAGAAGCGAACGCTTTGCAGGTGAATCAAAGTATCCCTTAAAGAAGATGCTTGCCTTTGCCTTTGACGGTATCACCAGCTTTTCAATAAAGCCTATAAGACTAGTAACCGTTGTGGGATTTCTTGTATTCCTTATAAGTATAGGCTTTATAATCTATTCTATAGTTCAGAACATTCTCGGCAATACTCAGGCCGGCTGGAGCTCGCTTATGTGCTCTATCTGGTTTTTAAGCGGTATTCAGATAATGGCTCTCGGTATCGTAGGCGAATATATAGGAAAGATATATACCGAGGTCAAGGAAAGACCGAAATTTATTATTGATAAGTTTATAAAACATTGAGTGGCGACGATTCGCCGCTGAAAATTCCTGCCTTTTATTATCCTCTGCTTTGCAAAGAAGGGTGAACGGCAGGTATCCGATAAGGCTACAAAAATATAAAATCCATCGCAGATTTTTTCTGTGATGGATTTTTTGTTAAAAATATTGTTACGTCTATTAAGTTTTATAATAACCTACCGATATAAAAGATAGAGATGTATTATATACTAATCAATCAGCGGAGGTGCCTTATGCGGATACTTACAAATCTTTCAAGAGCCGAGCTTAATTATCTGACAAGTCAGCCGACGGCAAAAGCACTTATTGAAAAGAACGAAAAATGCGCTATAAATATCCCGAAGGGCGACGCAAAAAGAGCGGCGGAATTCGTTGCAAGCCGTCAGAAGGAAAAAATGACGGACTCTGCGCAGTTATCGGATGCAGGGCTTATCCATAGATTGCTGAATATGAAGGTTTAAAAAAACTATAGCCACGCAGTTTTATCTGCGTGGTTTTTTATTTTTATTGAAAAATTCGGGCGAACACAGTTCGCCCGAATAAATTTATCATTACATCTTCTTAAATCCCGTTGTTACGTCATCCCTCATAAGCCAGCCTAAATCATATTCAAACAGCACGCCTGTTCTTGCTTCTGTGCCGTTTTTATAGGTGGTGTTTATGGTGATTTCGGTAAACTTTGCCGCACGGCTGATAGCCTCGGGGAGAGTCTGTCCCTTCATCAGGGCGGCGGTAAGCACGGAGCAGAATATATCACCCGTACCTGGGTAGTTTGCGGGGATATGATTCCAGTCAACTCTCCAGAATTCATCCGTCTTATTATCGTAACCGATATTTGACAGCACTATATCGTCGTTTTCTATAAGGGGAACGCCCTTGAAAACTACCATCTGCGGCTTGTCTGCAAGTCTTCTGAGCCACTGTTTTGCTTCATTAACAGAAAGTCCTTTGGGATAGTCCTCGTCAAGAAGTATGCACGCCTCGGTAAGATTCGGGGTGATTATATCCGCCTTGCCGGTAAGCTCTCTCATTCTCTTCATAAGCTCCTTTGTGCAGGTCTTATAAGGCTTTCCGTTATCACCTAAAACGGGATCGACCACCTTTAAAGCGTCCTTATAGCCTTCAAGATATAAAAGACATCCGTCAACCTGCTCGGGAGAGGATAAGAAGCCGCTGTAGATACAATCGAATTCTACCTGAAGCTCTTTATAGTGATTATAGCAATCGGTGATATGCTCGGTTAGATTTCTTATAGCTATATTATCAAAGCCGCCGGTATGAGTGGACAGTACCGCAGTAGGAACGGGTACTACCTGAATACCGGTAGCAGATATCACGGGAATTATTACAGATAAAGCGCATCTGCCGTAGCCGGACAGATCGTGTATAGCAACAACCTTTTTATGCTGTGACATATAAAGCTCCTTCCATTAAAAATAATACCGAAAAGTATTTTAACACATTTTATTAAAAAAGTCGATAGAAATTTCTCAAAAGATGCTTATTTTCTTGGTTTTAGATAATAATTGCAAAATATATTCTAATTATCCTCGTCAATTATTACAACAAATATAGACTCCTTTTCAGAAAATAATATTTTTGGAACGATAAAAGTTCTGAAAGGAGTTTTTAATATGACCAAGAAAACAATTTCAAATATGAAATGTATCGGTGCGGCTATGGTGGTCGGCGGCGTTGCCTTCGCCACAGCAAAAGCTGTAACCTCATCAAAGAAATACGTTGCAAAAAAGGCAACGGGAAAAGCGATAAAGGCGGTAGGTTCTATTATAGAGTCTTTCCGCATGTAATTGAAATTTGCGGCGTGCCGCCGCAAATTTCAAAGTGATGTTTCGTGCTTTGCACGAAGTGATGCACGGCTACACCGTGTGATGTTCCGACTCCGTCGGAGTGATGTTTCGTGCTACGCACGAAGTTGTGGTATCATATGTTGACAAAATCATAGATTTTGTCAACTGCCGCAGTTATTGCCATAGGCAATAACTACTTACTTTAGAGCAATTGATGGATTTGAAAAATTCCGCCTGCGGCGGCAAATTGAAATTTTGCGGCGAGCCGCCGCGGGCAATTCCGCCTTTTTATATTATGTTTTTATATGAAGAAAGCAAAACGGCGGTTTCACATATTGACTATGTATCAAATTGTAGTTTGACGGCGGGTTGCACCATCAAAAATGCGGAAATTTATGCGGGGCGTCGGGGACGTCGCCCCCTACATTTCCTTTATAAAATCTTG
>JAFQUH010000102.1 GCA_017408635.1 Ruminiclostridium sp.
GTTGGACAGCTGGGGCGTAGCCCCAAGCAGGGCACAGGGGCGGCGAGCCCCCATTTTTCCCCCTTTCCTCAGGGGAAAGGGGGTTAGGGGGATTGGGGCTACAAAAACCCGAGCGGAGCGACAAATTCCAATTTGCCATACCTTACACAAAACGACAACCCCGCACCTCTCGGTGTGGGGTTGTCGCTACAGCGTGTAAACAAGACTTTGTCTACATGCGGCAAAAGCGTTCAGTTCTCTGAACGCTTTTCCTTTTATAATCCATCAATTGCCCTAAAGTAAGTAGTTATTGCCTATGGCAATAACTGCGGCAGTTGACAAAATCTATGATTTTGTCAACATATGATTCCCACGTCTGCACCGTAAGGTGCAACTTCACGAGCCGAAGGCTCGCTTCTCTCCTTCGCTCTTGCGAAGCAAAAACTTCACTCTGAATCTGCTTTTCAGATTCAACCCTGTCCGTAATAGGCGTTGGCTCCGTGCTTTCTGAGATAGTGCTTATCCAGTAATTCCTGCTGCATGGAGGGTTGATCCTTATCAAGCAGTAGATCCAGCATTGCCATTTTTGCCACCTGCTCTAAAACTACTGCATTGTGTACCGCTTCGGAAGGGCTTTTACCCCAGGTAAAAGGTCCGTGGCTCATTACGTTTACCGCAGGAACACTATCGGGATCGATATTGCGGCTACGGAAGGTATCTATTATAATCGTGCCTGTTTCCTTTTCATATTCGCCCTTGATGGCTTCATCAGTCATAGGGGCGGTGCAGGGAATAGCACCGTAAAAATAATCTCCGTGAGTCGTGCCGAGGGCGGGAATATCTCTTCCGCTCTGGGCAAAGGCGGTGCTCCAGGTGGAATGGGTATGCACCACGCCGCCGATATTCTTGAATGCCTTATATAATTCCAGATGGGTGGGAGTGTCGGAGGAGGGCTTTAGATCTCCCTCTACCTGTTTTCCGTCAAGGGTAACTACCACCATATCGTCTACAGTCATATTGTCATATTCCACACCCGAGGGCTTGATTACAACAAGTCCTCTTTCTCTGTCTATACCTGAAACGTTGCCCCAGGTAAAGGTGATAAGATTGTATTTAGGCAATAATAAATTCGCTTCGTATACCTGCTTTTTGAGTTTTTTCAGCATATTGTATCCTTTCCTGTCAGAGCTTTGCATTTATTCCGAAATATCTGCCGTCAAGCCTTTTTGCAAAATTATCTCTCAGCCTCAGCACCTCGTCTGAGGTGAGCTGGGCTTTGCAAAGGCAGAACGCCTTTTCATAAGTAATATAGATCAGAAAACTGCGGTCGGTTTCGTATACGGCAAATATCGTATGCCAGGAGGCATTTACATCCGTATCGGTTCTGCCACCGTAGATTTTAAGAGTCATAGTATCAAATTCAATAGTACGCTTTGCGCTTATCAGCACCTTGCCCCGTTTTATTCCGTTTTTTACCGTGATTTCCGTACTGACGGGAAAATAAAGCGTTACCCCAAGACAGATCACAAAGGCGGGAATGCCGACAAAAACGGGTATTATACCTATTATGCCAAGCAATAGCAGAATAACTCCGACTACTGCGCTTATTATCATAACGGGAATGGTGTATTTTTTTCTTTTGAAATTAGTAAAGCGGACTATCTCTCTGTAGTCCTCTGCGGTGGTGGTTACCAGCTTTTTAAACATTGTTATCCTCCTTCAGCACCTCGAATATTTCATCCTGCTTCTGCACGAACAAAAGCTCGCCCTCTCCGGTTACTACCGTAACTGTTTCGCCCTTCATTATATCGGTGTGATATACCGATATACA
The DNA here is from genome assembly GCA_017408635.1 of Ruminiclostridium sp. Lineage (GTDB taxonomy): Bacteria > Bacillota > Clostridia > Oscillospirales > Ruminococcaceae > Ruminiclostridium_E. The sequence continues at coordinate 1,811 of JAFQUH010000102.1, forward strand.
GTCAAAGATATACTTTCTTTCAAGGTACTTTACCCTTACTCTGCCATAGCCCTCGCCGCTTATGTTTTCAATTGCCGTGGCGTCACAGCCTTCGATTTCTTCGGGAGTTGGCCTTTTACCGCCCCAGAAATTTTCAAAGGCGGGAAGTAGCAGATATGCGCCGATAAAGTTCACTATCATACCGCTCATAAGCAGTATCGGAACAAGAAAAAACCAGGGCATATCAAGTGGGTAGAGTAAAAGTCCCGCATAGCCGATGACCGCTATAAATACCGTATAGCCGTATATAGTCTGGGGGATGAATTTTTCTATCGGGATGGTCTTGCCCTTCGGAAGAGAAAATCCAAGATTAATTTTTATCCGGAAGCCAAGCAGCATCACGTACAGTCCGATAGCACTTATAGTGCCGAGAACGGCGCATACAATGAAAAAAACTCTCATTTATTCTTCTTCTTTTTCAATAACCTCAAAGCGTATCTTTACAATTCTTCTATCGCTGACGTCAAGCACCTTGATGTCAAAATCCTTTGTCTTTACGCATTCTTCCGTTTCGGGAATCTTGCCGAAAAGCTCTAATATCCAGCCGCCGACAGTCTTTGCATTACTGTCGATATGGGGATTGTGTCCCGTTCTGTTCTGCCAGTAGCGGCGGAAATCGTTGAGTGAAACGTCGCCGTTTACATGGAATACGGTATCTGTTACAAAGGTAACGGGAGCTACTATTTCATCGTTTTCGTCCCAGATGTCGCCTACAAGCTGCTCTAAAATATCCTCAAGAGTTACAATGCCGAGGGTACCGCCGTACTGATCGAGTACCACCGCCATATGAATCTTATCCTTCTGCATCAACTTCATAATATCGGATATCTTCATAAGGTGAGGAACGTAAAGTATTTCCTGGAGAACGTCACGGAGGAAAAGCGGCTCGCCTTCCTTTTTGGTGAGATATCTCTTGAAGAAATCCTTCTGACTGATAAAGCCTACGATCTTATCAACAGAGCCTTCGTATACGGGCAGACGGGAATATTCCTCGCTGATGAATATTTCCTTGACTCTTTCGCAGTCCTCGTTTACGTCTACCGCTGTGATATCTACACGGTGAGTGATTATTTCATCTACCATTGTTTCGTCGAATACAAGTGCGCTCTTTACAAGATCACGCTCCTGCTCCTCAAGTACGCCCTCGTCCTCGATCTCGTCAATGATTGCAAGTAATTCCTGCTCGGTTACGGTAACCTCCTTGCCGCCCTTACCGAAGATAAGGGAAACCAACCTTTTCAGTCCTGTAAATAAAAGGGAAAGGGGAGTAAAAATAAAGGTGAGGAAGGTGATTATACCGCTTGTGCCGATGGTAAGTCCCTCGGAATGATCCTTGGCTATGCTCTTGGGCATTACTTCGCCGAAGATAAGAACGACTATTGTAAGTACTACCGTTGCAAGTAACGGACCGTTATCAGCTCCCGCAAGAACGGTAAAGAATACTGTAGCAAGAGATGACGCCGCAATGTTTACAATATTGTTACCAATAAGTATGGTGGTTATTACCTTGTCGTATTTATCCAGTAGCTTAAGTGCCATTTTAGCACCCTTGGAGCCTTCCTCCGCCTTGCTCTTGAGCCTTATTCTGTTTGCGCTTGTAAGCGCAGTTTCGCTGGCAGAGAAGAACGCCGAACAAGCGATAAGTATTATAATAATAATTGCCATTAATTCTGTTCCCATTTTAAGATATTACCTCGTTTTATATCTGTAATTTTGTATCTTTAAGGATACTATACTATATGATATCACATTGTGTACACAAAATCAAGTAACAATATCCCCGTGTTTTAATAAATTTACTGTCTGTTATCCGTTTGCAAATATCTGAATAATTATATAAAAAAATAGTTTTATACCTTGATTTTAACATAATTATATGCGATAATAAACAAAAATCATAATAACATAATTTACTTTATGAAAGGTAAAATAAATGGACAATACATATTTCGACAGAGCAAGACCTGAAGTTATGACCTATCCTGCCGACATTTTTGTAAACCAGCTGGGATATAGGGAAAACGAAGAAAAAAGAGCGGTTATGCCCTTTCCCTGTGACAGCTTTTCCATCTGCGATAAGGAAGGAAAGGAAGTCTACAAGGGCGAGGTAACGCATTTCGGCTATGATGAAAATTCAGGCGATGACGTTTATATTGCGGATTTTTCCGACTTTTCCGAAAAGGGTGAATATATAGTAAAATGCGGGGATAAGAAGTCGGTAGCCTTTGCCATAGGCAATGATATCTATAACAAGGCGTTTGACGATACGATGAAGGCGTTTTATTATCTTCGTTGCGGATGTGAGCTTAAAAAGGAACATGCGGGAGAATATACCCATCCCGTCTGCCACAATTCTTTGGCTACGGTATGGTCGGAGCCTGATAAGAAATACGAGGTTTCCGGAGGCTGGCACGATGCGGGAGATTACGGCAGATACGTCACGGCTGGAGCTGTGGCGGTAGCACATCTGCTTCATAGCTTTATGCTTTTCCCGAAGGCGTATGAGGGACAAAGACTGAATATTCCCGAAAGTGATAACGGAATACCCGACGTTCTGAATGAATGTAAATACGAGCTTTTATGGTTTTTAAAGATGCAGAGAGAGGACGGCGGCGTGTGGCATAAATGCACCACAAAGCTCCACGCTCCCTTTATAATGCCTGAATGCGACAAGGCAGAGCTTTTCCTCTTTGACGTATCCTCAATGGCTACGGCGGATTTTGCGGCGGTCTGCGCCCTTGCTTCAAGGGTGTACAAGCCCTATGACGAGAGCTTTTCCGATACACTTTATAAGGCGGCGGAAAAAAGCTACGGCTGGCTTATGGAAAACCCTGATTTTATTGGCTTTAAAAATCCCGAGGGCAACAACACAGGCTCTTACGGAGAATGGAATGACAGGGATAATCGCTACTGGGCGGCGGCAGAGCTTTACGCTCTTACAGGCGAGCAGAAATATCACGAGGATTTTATTAAATATGCGGGGGAGATAAATCGCACCGATTTAGGCTATGGAAGTGTAGGCGGATTCGGTTCTCTTTCCTATATGCTTTGCGACAGAGAGAAGAACAAGTATTTCAGCGAGCTTATAAAGAAGGATTTTAAAGAGGTAGCCGAGCGCTTCAAGGAATTTTCCGATACCTGCGGCTACGGTGTGGCGATGCCCGAAAACCACTACTGCTGGGCAGTAATATGAACGTTATGAAAAACGCCATGACCTTTATAATAGCCGATTATCTTAATGAAACAAAGTGCTATGAGAAATATGCCGACCGTCAGCTTCATTACCTCTTCGGACTGAACGCCTTAGGTTATAGCTACGTTTCGGGTAGCGGCGAATTTTCGGTAAACGAGCTTCATTTAAGACCTGCCTTTGCCGACGGCATTGATAAATGTATGCCCGGCTTTGTAAGTGGCGGTCCTAACCGCATCCCGGGAGATCCCGATGCCAAAATACTCATAGAGCCCGGCACAAAGCCTATGAAGAGCTTTGCCGATGATATGGGCTGTTACTCTCTCAATGAGGTAACTATCTACTGGAACTCACCTACGGTATTTGCGCTGGCGTGGGTAAAGGAAAAAACGTAATAAACAGAATAAATTGATCCGCAGATGTGCATTGCTTCTGCGGATTCTTCATAGCGGTAAAAAGTGTGTTAAAAAAATGTCAGAAAATCGCTAAAAACCTTATAAAAATAATTGACAACAAAGAAAAATAGGAGTATAATAAAATAAGTACGCAGTTATGCTTTAGCTGATTGCGGTATAAAAGTAAATCACCGATTGGGAAAATCGGAAATAAGCGGCAAAACCGCAATAAAAAATGGAGGCTTTAAGCAATGAGAGTTTACAACTTTAGTGCAGGCCCTGCTGTACTTCCCGAAGAGGTACTTAAAGAGGCCGCAGACGAAATGCTCGATTATAAGGGCACAGGCATGTCCGTAATGGAAATGTCACATCGTTCAAAGGCATACGATGAAATCATCAAGGACGCTGAAAAGGATCTTCGTGATCTTATGAACATCCCCGACAACTACAAGGTACTTTTCCTTCAGGGTGGTGCTTCCCAGCAGTTCGCAGCAGTTCCTATGAATCTTATGAAGAATAAGAAGGCTGCATACATAATCACAGGTCAGTGGGCAAAGAAGGCTTACCAGGAAGCTAAAATGTACGGCGAAGCTGTTGCAGTTGCTTCTTCTGCAGATACAACCTTCTCTTATATCCCCGATTGCTCCGATCTTGATATTCCCGAGGATGCAGACTATGTATATATCTGCGAAAACAACACAATCTACGGCACAAAGTTCTGGGAGCTTCCCAACACAAAGGGCAAGGATTTAGTAGCTGACGTTTCTTCCTGCTTCTTATCAGAACCCGTTGACGTATCCAAGTACGCAGTAATCTACGGCGGCGTTCAGAAGAACGTAGGCCCTGCAGGTGTTGTTATCGCTATCGTTCGTGAAGACCTCATCACA
>JAFQUH010000103.1 GCA_017408635.1 Ruminiclostridium sp.
AGCGGGTCAGATCGGTGATGGGGACATAGGCGCCGACCGCCTTGAAGAGAGCAGGCCACTTTGCGGCCGTCATCAGCGCCGTATGGCCGCCGCCGCTGTGGCCGAGCAGGAAGATGTTTTCTTCGGGTATACCCATCTGTACCGCAAGAGTCTTATGCTTCATAAGATGCTTGAACTCGCCGTGGATAGGTATAAAGAACTTCGGCTTTGTAAGAGCCAGCATCATCTTAAGCTCATCCTGGCAGGCGTGACCTGAAACGTGTACCTCGTACATAGCCTCATAAACCACCTCTGCGCCCTGCTTCATAAGCTCGTTTACCAGCTTGCCGACAAATTTTTCATTGCCGGGGATGGGTGTTGCGGAGATGATGATAAGGTCGTTCGGAGTAATGGATACCTGTCTGTGATCGCCCGATGACATACGGGAAAGAGCAGATAAAGGCTCACCCTGACTGCCGGTGGTGATAATTACCACCTTTTCGGGAGGGTAACTGTTTACTGCGTCTATATCAATGAGCATACCGTCGGGAATCTTGATATAATTCAGCTCCTTGGCGGTATTCATAACGTTGAGCATACTTCTGCCTGATACGGCAACCTTTCTGTCCCACAGCTTTGCGCTGTTTATAATCTGCTGGATTCTGTGGATGTTGCTGGAGAAGGTAGCAACGATTATTCTCTTGCCCTCTCCTCTTGCAAAAAGACTGCGGAAGCTCTCGCCTACCTTACGCTCCGTAGCCGTATAGCCGGGGCGTTCTGCGTTGGTGCTTTCAGATAAGAGTGCAAGCACTCCCTTGTTGCCAAGCTCACCGAAACGGGCTAAATCTATAACTCCGCCCTCTATAGGCGTATAGTCAACCTTGAAGTCACCTGTATGCACGATTATACCTGCAGGTGTATGGATAGCCATAGCACAGGCATCAGGGATGGAGTGATTTACTCTGATGAATTCAACGCTCATACATCCCATTTTTACGTTCTGTCTGGGTGCTACCACGTTGAGAGAGCAATCGGCAAGCATTCCGTGTTCTCTGAGCTTTCCTTCAACAAGACCTAAAGTAAGTCTAGTGCCGTATACGGGTACGTTTATCTTCTTCAGAAGATAGGGAAGTGCGCCTATATGATCCTCGTGACCGTGTGTCAGCACGATGCCACGGAATTTTTCTCTGTTCTTTTCAAGATAAGCAAAATCGGGTATAACAAGGTCAACGCCCAGCATATCCTCATCAGGAAAGGCTAAACCGCAATCGATGATGAACATATCGTTTGAGCATTCATATACGTATAGGTTCTTGCCTATTTCGTTTATACCGCCCAGAGCAGTTATGCGGACGGGTGTTTTCTTAACAGGCTGAGGGGGTTGTGCGGCAGGCTTTTTTGCTCCGTTGTTTCTCAGCACGGGCGTATTCTGTGTTTTCTGCACCTTCTGACTTTTCTGCGCTTTTTCGGTTGCAGGAGCAGTAGTTGGCTTTTTCTTACCGCTCAGCTTGAACTGTCTGCCAAACTTACTCATTTTGCCGTTTGCTTTAGCCTTGGTACCTGCGTTTGCATTCTGTTTTGCATTGCTCTTACCCTTTGTCTGTTCGGGTGAGGACTGTAGATTCTTGGAATCAAGTATTCCCATAAAATTTTCCTTTCTTTGTATACAGTAGTGCCTATGTAAGTGCCGTAAAGCAGAATTTTTTCAATGCTTTGATTAAATTCAGAATACACAAATTCCGCTTAACTACTGCTTTTGCTTTTTAGATTTTTATATTATCAGACGGATCGACTTTAATTACAGTCGCCGTATTAAGTACATAAAGATACATAGTATATTGTACCCCAAAACTGATGAAAAGTCAAGCAAAACAGAAAAATATACCACAGTATCTGTAATAAAAGAATTTACGTCTTTTACAACAAATTTATTATAGGCAGGTTGTACCAGCTTTAAGCCTTCTGCTATCACTTTCGCAATATAAAAAGCATATATTACAAATGAAGAATACGTTTGTTATAAGAAAGGAGCGTATAATGAAGAGTTTTATAGTTATGAAATCCTCTACCCAGGCAATGAAGGCGCATCAGGTTGTAAAGGGTATGAAAATAAATGCGGTATACGTAAAGAAAACTGATAAGGACGGATGTCATTTCGGACTTGAAACCGACTACGATGCCGACAGACTCTGTCGGATACTTTCCCTTCACGGTATAGAGTGTCTGAAGATAATAAGGACGGGTGGTAAGGGATGATATATTTAGATAATGCGGCAACCACCTATCCGAAACCTATGATGGTTGTCAGAGAAACCGAAAGAGCGCTTCTCGATTACGGAGCAAATCCCGGCAGGTCAGGACACAGATTATCTGCTTTAACCTCTATGAAGGTATACGAAACCAGAGAAAAATGTGCCGCCTTCTTTGGTGCAGAAACGGAAAATACAGTCTTTACCTTAAACTGCACCGAGGCACTGAATTATGCCATCAAGGGAGTAACCGAAAAGCTTGGCTTCTGTCACGTGATAACTACGGATCTTGAGCATAACTCAGTCATCCGCCCCCTCGAAAGATTAAGGCAACAACGAAGGCTTATCTACAGTATCGCAAGATCGGGTGATAGCGACGAGGCACTCGTAAAAAGCATACAGTCCCTCATTCAGCACAACACGAGGCTTATCGTGATGACTGCAGGCTGTAACGTAGACGGCAGAATAACTCCGATAAAGAAAATTGCGGAACTTACAAAAAAGCAGGGAATATGCCTTATCGTCGATATGGCGCAGGCTTCGGGAATAATCCCTCTTACCCTTAAGGACGGAATAAATATAATCTGCGCCCCGGGGCACAAGGGATTATACGGTCCGATGGGAACGGGGATACTCTGTACCGACGGAAAATATCCTCTCTCTTCTTTAATAGAAGGCGGTACGGGCAGTCAGAGCCTTGACATCAATCAGCCCGCCTTCCTTCCCGATATGCTGGAAAGCGGAACGATAAATACCTCAGGCGTTATCGCTCTTTCAAAGGGTTTAGATTTTGTGAAAAGCAAAGGCATCGATAATATACGCAGTCACGAAAATATGCTCTGTAATCTGTTTATAGAAAAAATTTCAGGCAAGGATAATATTATCATATATCGCAGTAAGGGACTTTCCTACCTTCCGGTAGTAGCCTTCAATCTGAAGGGCGAGGATTCCTCCTATGTGGCGCAGTATCTGTCTGATAAAGGTATCTATTTAAGAGCGGGTTTTCATTGTAATTTCCTTGCCCACAGAAAGCTGGAAACGGGTACGGGCGGTGCTCTCCGTTTCGCTCCGTCGGTATTCAATACCAGAAACGACGTGCTGAAGCTTATCACAATAATTTCAGATTTTGAACATTAAATATCGGTTTACAAAGTATTTTTGATGTGTTATAATATTAAATGTTAAACAACAAAAAGATGGAGAAACGTATGAATCTGCCTGAAGTAAAAAGAAATATAAGAAGGGTTATAGCAGGAATATCCGCTATAGCCCTTATAATGCTTGCAGGATGCGATTTTGAGGTAATAAAGATAGAGGAGAGCGAAGGAGGATCAAACGGTACAAATATCGGTAATGAGCTATCTGCCGCCGAGCTTGAAACAACTGCACCTCCACCGCTCGAAATGCCCGATTCCGAGGAATTACCCCTTCATAAAAATACTCCCGAATATGAAGAAGCTGTAAATAATGCATTCCAGGGAAATTCGCTAACAAAAATAACTCCCAAGGCAAAGACAGAACTTCCCGGGATTGATATATCCTCCTCCTTTGTCAATAAGACTGAAACGGATATCCCTGACGAAGTAAAGAAGCTGATACTTGATTATCATACCGACAGATATGCATCGCTTGGTGCACTAAAGTTTATTTCTACCTCACAGTATTTTGATACTACGGATACAAGAGGAAAATTCTATTCTATCTTCAATGATACTATTATCGAATTTCTTATATACGTAAGAAGCAACCGCACCGCCGACCTTTCCTACGATAAAGCCTTTTTCCGCATTACCGTAAATGAAGCGGAGAAATTTTCAGGCGGTTACAAGCTCACCTATATGATAAATGAGGGCGTTGATTTTGCTTGTACGGGAACTACCTCCTATTCTGCTTACATGGAAGCAGAGGTACTTGTAAAGAAATGCAAGGACGGAAGCTACCGATTTACACAGTATGCAGAGGATACAGACGTAAATCTCCTTTTTGAAGAAAGGGTAATGGATTATCTTAACTACGATTATGAGAACAATTACCTCAAGGATATGACGATTCCTTCCTATCTGAAATCCGACCATACTATGCTTGCTTTGCTTGAAAAAGAGAAGACCACGGCAGATAAGAATCTTAACTTTCAGAAAAAAATACTGGAAATGATTAATGAAAACCCGGAGCAATACAGAATAACCCCCAAAACCGAATATAAGTACGACGCCGAAAAAGCGGTAGCCTATTCTTATAAATGGGTAGACAAGACCGAAATAATCCGCAATCCCGATTATTCTGATTATTCCATTTACGGCGGCAACTGTCAGAATTACGTTTCCCAATGCCTTTACGCAGGCGGCATACCAATGGATATAAGTGGAGATTATGAATCTCAATGGAAATGGTATTCGGACTATTCCAACTATTACGAATCGTCCTGGGGCAGAGTACCCTCCTGGGCAGGCACAGAAGCCTTTTACCTGTACTGCAATAACAATACAGGTACGGGACTGTCGGCAAAAAGTACAAAGTATATCTATACCGCACGCCCGGGTGACGTAATGCAGTACGTGGTGGACGACTGGGCAAGACATAGCGTTATAGTATCAAAGGTGATTTACGACGAAGAGGGCAACGTGGTAGAAATACTTGTAAACAGTAACACCACCGACCATATCGATTATCCTCTAACCGCCTACGGCTATACCGAAATAAGACTTATCCGCATAAACGGTTATAACTAAAATAAAAGACTGTAAGCTATTTCCGAGCTTACAGTCTTATTTTTATTTCATTTGTTTTTATTTCATATGAACGTCAAGCTGTCTGTAGGGGATTTCAATGCCGTTTTCATCAAAGGCGTCCTTCACCTGAGCTAAAACGTCGTAATATACGTCCCAGTAATCATCCTTCATTACCCACGCCTTGCAGACGATATCAAGAGAGCTTTCCGACTGGGAAAAGAGTCTTACCGTATATTCCTTATCCTTAAGCACCTTTTCGTGTCTGTCGAGAATATCCCTTATGATTCCCTCTGCCATTCTGAAATCATTGTCATAGGAGATCTGGAAGGTGATATCCACACGTCTTGTTTTCTGCATGGTATAGTTAGTTATTTTTGAGGATATTATCTGTCCGTTTGGTATGAATACCGTCTTGTTATCGTTGGTAAGAAGTTTTGTGTACCATATGCTGATAAGCTCAACAGTACCCTCTGCACCCTCTGTCAGTATATAGTCACCGATAGCAAAGGGCTTTGTTATCAGAATCGTAAAGCCGCCTGCAATATTGGATAAGCTGTCCTTCAGCGCAAGACCGACCGTAACGCCTGCCGTACCGATTACGGCAATTATGGATGACATCGGTATGCCCAGCACTGCAAGAACTATCGTAGCTACAAGAACGTATAGTATTATCTTTACCAGCGAGTAGGAGAAGCGTGTAACCGTCTTGTCAATATGGCTTTTCTCCATACCCTTATTCATAATAAACAGTATCAGCTTTGATAACACTATTCCGACTATCAGCAGAATAGCCGCCGTTATTATAGAGGGTATAGCGGCAACAAAATTATCGCTGATGGTTGTAAAAAAATCCTTAAGACTTATATCTGTGCTTTCTCCTACAACGGGAGCTGCCTCTGATAAGTGCTTTATCAATATGCTTTCTTTCATTCTTTCTTTTGTTCCTTTTATCTGTCTTTATTCGTCAGCCTTTGGCGTAGCCTGAATGGTTATCTTGTATTCACCAGTTACCCAGCACTTTACGTTGGAGCCACGGAGCGTAAATTCGGGAGTTACGTCCTTCAGTCCCTCTGAAAGCGTAGTGCCCATCAGATCGATGGTAGCGTATATATCCTTTGACGAAAGCTCGGATATCTTTTCTTCAGGACCTGTAACGTTTACCGTAAGCTCGTTTGTAAGTACCTCTATATCGAAGTTCTGCGGAGCGTTGGCTATTCTGATATTTTCCTTCTGTACCGTGAAATTGAGGAAGGTGTATTCATCCGCATTTTCAAAGGTCACCATAGCAGAATTATTTCCGCTGACGTTCTTATAACCCTCGGGAAGTGTTATCGGCAGGGATATCTTCTGTAAGAACTTTGTTGTAAGCTGACTTAAATCTATTATGCCGACCTCAAACTTTTCCTGGGCGTCTAAAGAATCATCAGGTGATGAAATGGTAAGCTCTTCAGGATAAATACTGTACTTAAGACTGCTTAAATCAAAGTTTGCGGGGACGTTTGTAAACTGTACCGTAAGAGGTAAGGTCTTTTGCTTGAATAAGATTACGTCAACTGTAAAGCTATCGTTATTCAGCTTTATATCGGGATTGTTTATTTCTCTGTCACCCTCGCCCAGCAGTACGACCTTTCCCTTTGAGCTTACGGACTGATCTGTCTTGCCTGCAAGCACGGAGCGGATCTCCACCTTCTTTACCGCCTCAATATCGGCGGCGTCACCCGTAAGAGTGATAGTTGCGGGATTTGCGGTGATACTGTCTATCTTCATGTTATCCGCCGCTATAACGTCATCGGCGGTAACTATCATACTGCCGTCGGTAATGCTGAAGGTCTTTGAAATTATCTTTTCTACCTTTATCTTGACGGTAGTGCCGTCACTTAACACCTTGCAGTTTACGTTGCTTTTAGGAGTGATTTTAACGCCTACGTTATATTCTCCCACGTCAGTAACGCCCGATAGATCGAGAACTGCGGTAAAATCATCTGCGGTAAGATTTCCTATATCGTATCTCTTTCCGCTTATCCTTGCGGAAACCACACCATCATAATCCTCCGCAATGCTGAGATTATGCTCGGTCATATATTCGGTAGGGGAGGCAGTTACCCTGATGTCGCTTACGTGCGAAGAAATATCGGGGAATATCTGCATGGATATCGCAAACCAGGCAATAATTGCAACCAGCAATGCGATTATGATATTTTTAAGCTCCTTGATAAAGGTATTAAGAGTTCTTTTTAAAAATTTGCCCATTACTGTGTCGCCCCCTTATCATTTTCCGCAGGAGCGGTCTGCTTTGCTTTCTTTTCCTTTTTCTTACGCTTCTTTCCTTCAGGCTTTTCGGGAATAAGTCTTTCGGTCAGTAGCTTGCGCAGAGTATCCTTGGTATAAAAACGGGTAAGACTTCCGTTTTCAGCTACTGATATAGTTCCTGTTTCCTCGGATACGATAATTACCACCGAGTCGGAAACCTCACTCATACCGATAGCCGCTCTGTGTCGTGAGCCGAGCGCCTTTGAAATAAGCTCTTCCTTCTGGGGCTTTGGCAAAAAGCAGCCTGCCGCATATATCTTACTGTCACGGATTATCACCGCACCGTCGTGTAAGGGAGTGTTCGGGAAAAAGATATTTCCTATCATTTCCGTGCTTGGCACCGCATTCAGAATTGTACCAGTATCAATCTGTTCGCCGAGCTTGGTATCTCTTTCAAAAACGATAAGTGCACCCGTTGCCGTCTGGGAAAGCTGTTCGCAACCGGTACATACTGCTTCGATACAGTTTATAACGTCAGCATTGGTAGAATCATTCTTCTGGTCAAAGCCTACGATACCCTTTACCTTTGCTCTGCCCACACGCTCTAATATACGGCGTAATTCAGGCTGGAACACGATAAGGATAGCAACGATACCAACGTTTTTGAAGGTCTCCATAATAACGCCCATAGCCTTAAGCTGAAGCTGGGTTGCCACGAAGAAAAGCACGACTATAACGACGATACCCTTTACAAGCTGTACCGCCCTCGTTTCCTTTACTATCTTTATGCCTTTATATATAAGATAAGCAAGCAACAGAATATCAATATAGTCTATAATTCCCATAGTGCGCCATACACTTATGAGATTTTCCCATATATCCTTCAGATATTGTATCATCAGAAGCCCTCCTTCGTTTAAATCATAACTAATTATATTGTACCATTTAAACGATTTAATTTCAATAGATAAAGTGCAAAAAATTGTGTTTTTTTATGGAAATTTAGGTGATGATTCCGTTTATAAATATTAAAGCCTCCTGAAAAGGTCAGAAGGCTTTAATCACTATATTCTTATCTTATAAATCCCATCTTTATCTTATCTTCAAGAACAGGCTTCTCGATATTTTCAGCCGCTTCCTTCATTTTAAGGATATACGCCATATTACTTCCGATATTTCTTGCTATCTGCATACCCTCTTCGTCCTTAGCCGCTTCACCGGGTGCACCACCGTGAATAACGCTCCAGTATCTTGTGGGAGTAATTATCATTTCAGAGAAGAGGAAGTATCTGTTTATCTCCTCTAAAGCCGCTACGCCGCCGCTTCTTCTTAAAGCCACGAGAGATGCCGCCGCCTTGAAGCGCATAGATGCGGAGGAGGTAAAGAAAAATCTGTCTAAAAAGCTCTTTACCGTACCGTTGATACCTGCGTAATAAACGGGTGCGCCAACTATAAGACCGTCTGCCGCCTTTACCTTTTCGGCAATTTCATTAAGTCCGTCGTTAAATACACATTTACCGCCGTTCTTACCGCAGTAGCCGCAGGCCTTACAGCCGGTCAGATTCATATTTCCTATCTGTATTATCTCTGTTTCGATTCCGTTTTTATTAAGCTCCTCGCATACTGCGGCAAGGGAAGTATAAGTATTGCCCTTTGCTCTGGGGCTTCCGTTGATTGCTATTACCTTCATAATGTCTGTCCTTTCGTTTGTCGGTTAAAATTCGTTACTATAATTATACTATAGTCCCTCGTTTTTATCAATAAACATTTCGTCAATTTCGTAATTTAGCACAAAAAAGTAGATTCTATTTTGGCTTTTATGATATAATAAGAGAATTTTTGTGAAAATTTAACATAAAACCGATTTACTCTATTGAATCGCTATTTATAATATGGTACAATACTTTTCGAGGATTTTATTATTCTCAAAGGGCAGGGAATAGACCTGACCTTAAGCAACTGAATATATGAAAGGACAGATGCAAAATGGAAAACAACAACCAGAATGCAAATTGGCAGCAGGCAATCAACGATTTAAATAATACTGCTGACCAGGTAAATCAGACAGTACAGAACGTTCAGCCTGTTCAGCCCGAACAGCCCGTTCAGCCCCAGCAGCCCGTTCAGGCTCAGGACAACGGATGGTTTGCACAGCAGAACGCTCAGAACACATACGATGCAGGTGACTTTGCAGTATTACCCGCAAAGCAGAAGTCAAACAAGACTCTTATTATAGTTCTTGTTATCGTTGCAGCGGCTATTCTTATCGGCGGCGGTATATTCCTCCTCCTCTCTATGAACAAGTCCGCAGGCTACGAAGCGCTCGAAAGAAACTACTTCTCAGCTCTCACAGGCAAGATCGACGAAGCGGCTGACATCAAGAATATGGGTATGGATATGAAGTTCACTCTTACCCCCGGCGCAGGCCTGACAAACGGTACAGAGGTTGCTCCCACAGTACTTAAGGCAAAGATTCATGCTGATGCTGAAGCACTCAAGGCATACACAGAAATGACCTATGCCGCAGGTGATACGGATATCGCTTCTATAAAGTACTGGATGGATAACGAAACCTTCTATTTCCAGATTCCCGAATTATCTGACGTTATCTTAAAGCTCGACGCTTCCGCACTTTCTTCTCTCGGTATGGGTAGCATGGACGGAATGGAAGATATGATGACAGCTCCTATGATGGATGATACAGTAGGCGCTCTTCCCGCAGATCCTTCAGATATGCTCGCAGGCTACACAGAAGCACTTCAGAATATTGATCCCGAAGTAGTGGAAAAGGCATTCGGTCTTATTGCAGATGCATACTTTGTAACTGTAAAGGACTGCACAAAGACTACAACAGGTACGTTACAGTGCGGTGAGGTTTCTATAAACTGCGACGTTAATACAATCACCATCACTATGAAGGATTTCATGAATCTTGCTCTCAACGTTTTAAACAAGGTTGAAGCTGATGCTGAAATTATGGGTATTCTTGCAGATTTCCAGATTGACAAGGCTGCTATCGCAAGTGCAAAGACTTACGTTGAAGAATCCATTAAGGAACTTCCTGAGGAAGAAGCAAAGAAGGTTCTTCTTACAATGACAGTTTACTCCAAGGGTAAGGATATCGTTGGCAGAATTATCGACATTGCCGGTGAAGGCGAAATCAGAATCATCACAGCAAACGACGGTAAGAAGTTCGTTACAGAATTCCTTATGACATCTGACGGCGTTGAAAACGTTAAGTTCTCTGCAAGCGGTACAGTTGATGGCAATAAGTACGACGGTACAGCTGTTGTAGTAGGCAACGATGAAACAGTTATGAAGGCTGATTTCTCTCTTACAATAACAGATTATGCAAACGGTACTATCAACATCACACAGATTGGTCCTGCTACAGAAGAAGCTTCCTTCTCAAAGATTGCAATCACAATCGCAGACAGCAAGGATGAAGGTAAGATAAGCATTGATATTATCTCCGGTGACGCTTCTATGATGAAGCTCGATATCGAAGGCAAGACAATTCCTTATGAAGCATTTACGGCTCCTACAGGCACAATTGCTGACGCCTCCAACGAAAGCGACGCTAACCTTGCTAAGTTCACTCAGGATATGACAAACGGTCTTACAACAATCATGACAAAGCTTTCAGGTCTTGAAAAGCCTGACTTTATCGGTACTCTTCTCGTTGGTTTAAGCGGCGGTATGGGTAACGTAGCGTAATTCTGATATTACTGTTTACAATCATAAATAACAAATGCCATCTTCGGACAACCGAAGGTGGCGTTTTTGTTTTAAATTTGTCTTTGACAAATTTAAAAGTGATGTATCGTGCTTTGTACGAAGTGATGTACGGCTACGCTGTGTGAAATTTGTCGCTCCGCTCGGGTTATTGAAGCCCCCAACCCCCAGCCCCCTTCCCCCCCTTAGGGAAGGGGGAAATAGAGGGGCTACCGCCCCTTGATACCCTTTGGGGCTACCGCCCCAAGCCCCGTGTAATACGGAGATTGCGAGCCTTTTATTATTTCAATTGCCTCAAGATTTTATAAAGGAAATGTAGGGGGCGACGAGTAGTCCGTAAGGACTGCGGCACCCTTTAGGGTATGTACCCTGACGCCTCGCCGCCGAAGGCGGAATTTTAAATCTATCCACCGAAGGTGGATTCCACAACATTTGCCGTAGGCAAATATTTCATCCGCCAAAGGCGGATTTCATCAAAACCGGAGGTTTTGATTTCACCGTGCCATAGGCACGATTTCATTTTGAAATTTGTCCCCGACAAATTTCAATTTGACATATCGACCAATGTGTGTCCCCTGCCGTTTTACAACATATATATTACACCAATATTTCTAAAGGCAGGAACAGTCGGCGGCGACACGCCGCCAACAACGCCGCTGCGGAAATTGTTCCACAACGGCGTTGTCGGTGTATTAAGATAAAATGAGGTATATCATATCAGCCAATGTATTTCTTGTAATATTCTTCATACTGCTTGTCGAAATACTTGTTGTTACGCTTTACTGCCTTTAAGGATTCGTGTACGTTGAGATTGTTTGCGGCAGAATCTATGATACATCCGGCTATATTTGAGCAATGATCGGAGATTCTTTCAAGATTTGTAAGTATATCAGACCATACAAAGCCCATTTCAATACTGCAGGAGCCCTGCTGTAAACGAAGGATATGTTCAGAACGCATCTTTTCCTTCATCTCGTCAATAACCTCTTCAAGAGGCTCGACGGATACAACCGCAGTAGCGTCATCCTCGATAAACGCCTTTATTGAAAGGTCGAGTATTTCGCATACCGCATTGGTAAGTTTTATGAGCTGTTCTCTTGCACCCTCGGAGAAAGAGAATTCCTTGTCGTTCATTTCCTTGGCAGAATCCACAAGATTTGTGGCATGGTCGGCAATTCTTTCAAAGTCCCCTATCGCCTTTAAGAGCATAGCCGCCCCGGCACTGTCAGAATCGCTTATCTGTACTGTACTTAATTTTACAAGATAGGTAGCAACTATATCTTCATAGTGGTCGGTCTTGTCTTCAAGCTCCCTTACTATCTCTTCTGATTCGGGAGTGTATTTCATAAGACAGCTTACACTTTCCTTTACCGACTGAACTGCATAGCCTGCCATTTCCTGTACAACGTTGTGGCATCTTTCAAGTGCAACTGCAGGAGTGGTGATAAGTCTTTCGTCAAGCTCGGCAATCTTGTCAGGAGTCTTTGTTTCGGGAATGAGCTTGTATGCGAGCTTTTCGAGAAGTGACGACATAGGAAGCAGAAGCGTAGTACAAAGAATATTGAAGGTTGAGTGCGCTATCGCTATACCTGCCATATCCGCCGCCTGATCAAAGAGAGCAGGAGCAAATACAAGGTCTACGATAGTGAAGACTGTCAGCCATACGGCTGTACCGATTACGTTAAAGGATAAATGAACGAGAGCCGCACGTTTTGCGTTTCTGTTTGTTCCGAAGGAGGAGAGAATAGCCGTGATACAAGTACCGATATTCTGTCCCATGATAATCGGAATAGCCGCTCCGAAGGAAACCTGACCTGTAACGGCAAGCGCCTGAAGAATACCAACGGAGGCAGAGGAGGACTGAATGATAGCAGTCAGTACAGCGCCGGCAAGAACACCGAATAAGGGATTCTTGAACATTATAAATAACTGCTGGAATTCGGGTACCTCTGCAAGTCCTGATACGGCGCCTGTCATAATGTCCATACCGAACATCAGTACCGCAAAGCCGAGGAGTATCGTTCCCGTATCCTTTTTCTTTGTTTCCTTGCAGAACATATAAAGGATAATACCGAGAAATGCAAGTACAGGAGTAAAGGACATCGGCTTCAGTAACTGTACGAATACGTTGTCGTCAGAAATACCGCCAAGACTTAATATCCATGCCGTAATGGTAGTACCGATATTTGCACCCATGATTACACCGATAGCCTGCTTTAAGGTCATCAGATTGGAGTTTACAAAGCCTACTACCATAACTGTTGTAGCAGATGAGCTCTGGATTATCGAGGTAACTCCGATACCTGTAAGCAATCCCTTGATTTTGCTTCCTGTGATTTTCCCGAGAAGTGATTTCAGTTTTCCACCGGCTCTTCTTTCAAGAGCATCTCCCATAACACTCATACCAAAGAGGAAAAGACATAATCCTCCGATAAGTGTCAGTATGTCAAAAATTGTCATAGTTTTCTTTCCTTTGTTTCTCTACTTTTCTTTTTCTACTCTTTCATTATAACATCTTTGTGGTAAAGACGGGGTAAAGAAAACCGCCTCGGAATTTATCTGTTTCCGAAGCGGTAATTTTATTTTTTATCACTGCACATACGGTAGCCTACACCAAGCTCGTTTGTGATGTAGCTTTTTTCTCCCGGCTTTATACCGAATTTCTTTCGGATGTTTGCCATATTTACCTGGAGCTTTTTTACGCTTCCTTCATCGGGATATCCCCATATTGCCTTTATTATTGTACTGTAGGTCATCATCTTTCCCGAATATTCGGATAATAACGCCACTATATTATATTCCGTCTGTGTTAGCTTTATTTCATTTCCTGCAATAAAGACCTGTCTTGCGTCGTAGTCAATAACCATATCGTCAAGCTCAAATTTTCCACCGGGGCGCTTTCCTTCCTCAGAGCAATGACGGTTGTTGCGAAGGGCAGAACGTACCCTGGCAAGAAGCTCCGCAGAGCCGAAGGGCTTTGTCACGTAGTCATTCGCTCCCGTATCCAGCGCCTCTACCTTGTCCTTTTCATCTGCTCTTGCAGAAAGTATTATTATAGGCGTCAGCGACTGC
Source organism: Ruminiclostridium sp. (assembly GCA_017408635.1). GTDB lineage: Bacteria > Bacillota > Clostridia > Oscillospirales > Ruminococcaceae > Ruminiclostridium_E. The sequence continues at coordinate 14,015 of JAFQUH010000103.1, forward strand.
TTTCTTACTGCTTTTAAAAGCTCCAGTCCGTTTTTATCGGGCAGACCTAAATCAAGTATGATAAGATCGGGGAGATAGGAGGAAAACATCGTTTCAGCTTCACCGCAGGTAGTGGCGGTTATAACGTGATAATGGGATGCGTCCAGCATTGCGCTGACAAGATTCCTTATATTGCTTTCATCCTCTACAAGCAGGATTTTGTATTTGTTATTATTCATACTGTTCCTCTCCTATGACTTCGCTTTGCCTCTCAATTACCAGGGAGAAGCGGAATACCGCACCGCCATCCTTTATATTTTCAGCATTTATATCTCCGTCGTGGGCTTTTATGATAGAAGCGCACACCGCCAGACCAATACCGGCATTTCTTTTCTGGCTGTCAACCATATTGGGTTTCGTATCGTATAACCCCGAAAATATCTTGTTCAATCTGTCGTGAGCAATTCCGCAGCCGTTGTCTTTTATCTCAAAAATGGCGTTGTCACCAAGTATAAACACCCGGAGAGTAAGCACCGTCATACCCTTGGCATGCTGAACTGCATTTTCAAGTATATTTACAAGCACCTGTTCAATAAGCATTGAATCCATAGGGATTATAACAATATCCTCAGGTAGCTCTATATTTATATTCTGCTCAGGATAGCGTTTTCTGAATTTCAGTATTACCGAATCTATAAGCTCGTCTAATACAGTAGGTGTCTTTATTATTTTAACGTTACCGCTGTCAATTTTAGTGACCGAAAGGAGATTCTCTACCATTCTTACAAGCCACTCCGAGTCTTCTTTTATGCCTTTCAGCATATTTTCCTTCTGTTCTTCAGAAAGATTCTTTTCTTCAAGCAGGGCAGAGGTGGAGCCGTAGATAGTAGTAAGCGGAGTACGTAGATCGTGGGAAACCGCTCTTAAAAGATTAGCTCTCATTCGTTCCTTTTCACTTTCTGCCTTTATCATCTCGTGTTTTCTTACCTTTGTAGTAAGCGCACTTGTCAGTATTGATATGGTTATCATTACAATACCTGAAACCAGATTTTCAAAAATCAGAAAGTTTACCTCGAAATAAGGAAAGGTGAATGCATAGTTTACCGCAAGCGTTCCTATCACCGATGCGATTATACCATAAACGTAACCGCTTGTAGCTAAAGAAATAATGAATACCGCAAATACGAAAACGGTAGTTATATGCTCGTCGATCTGCAGCAGATTATGTATTACAAGGCACAAAGCAAAACACAATACAAGAGCAGATATAGTTATGATGATATCCTTGATAATCTGTTTTGTATTCACGATAGCCCTCCTTTTATATAGTTAATTATAATTATATCTCTTTAATTATATCATAACCGCAAGGTTATGATATAATCGTCCGATACGCAGGGAGCAAATCTCCGATTTGCGTATCTGCGAGGACATATAAATAAAAATATAATAAATGCTTGCATTTATTATATCACATTTTTAATTAAGATGCAGTAAATAATAAAAAATTCCGCCTGACAGACGGAATTTTCTGATTGATATAGGTTATTTCACATTATTAAACCCTGAAACCGTTAAAGGTGATTTATTATTCATTCATTTCCCAGTTATGCCATACGTTCTGTACGTCATCGTTATCCTCTAACATATCGAGGAGCAGACCCATCTTCTTGATGTGATCCTCATCGGTAAGAACAGTATATGTAGAAGGCACCTGTTCAGCTTCTGCAGAAACTACCTTGTAGCCCATATCTGTAAGAACCTTTGCTACCTCGCCTACAGTCTTGGGATCGGTTGTGATTTCTACACAGCCATCTTCAAAGCTGAAATCGTCGCCGCCCGCTTCAAGAATATCCTCCATAGCCTTGTCTTCGTCAATGTCGCCGTCCTCGTTATCGAGTACGATAATACCCTGAAGGGAGAACATAAAGGATACGCAACCGCTGGTACCCATATTTCCGCCGAATTTATCGAAGTAGTGACGGATTTCGCCTGCAGTTCTGTTTCTGTTATCTGTAAGGCAGTCAACGATAACCGCTACACCGTTAGGACCGTAGCCTTCATATACACAGTTTTCGTAGTCGTTCTTTTCGCCTTCGCCTGCAGCCTTCTTGATAAGTCTGTCAATGTTGTCGTTGGGGATATTGTTTGACTTTGCCTTCTGAATAAGTGTAGCAAGCTTTGAGTTGTTATCGGGGTCGGGACCGCCTTCCTTGATAGCAACGATGATTTCACGGCTTATCTTGGTGAATATCTTTGCTCTTGCGCCGTCCTTTTCACCCTTTTTTCTCTTAATGGTACTCCATTTTGAATGTCCTGACATGATTATTTCTCCTTTTAATTATTGCTTGTTTAAATCTATAAATCCATTACCAAGTACCTCTTTGGCACTGGCTATAATCATAAATGATGAGCTGTCTATTTCCTTTACAAAGCGTCTGAATTTCGCATATTCGTTCTTTCTTACTGCACAGCATATTACCTTTGTAGCTTTACCACTGAAGCCACCCTCAGCGTCAAGAAAGGTAACGCCTCTGCCGTTTTCGATGAATTTCCTTGCAATCTCTTCGTGCTTTTCAGAGAACACAAGAAGCATCTTACCTTCCATACCGCCGTAGATAATAACGTCCATCACTCTTGATGAAATGAATATCGCAATGATGGCATAAAGACCTGCTTCGATTTCTCTGAACACAAGCATTGACGCACCTATTACGATACAGTCTGTGATAAAGGTGATAACGCCGAGGCTTGCAGATTGAAGCTTCTTGTTTATCAGCTTGTTTACTATATCCGAACCACCCGAGGTAGCCTCTCTTGAATAGGTAAGACCGAGTCCCGTACCCATAAGCAGACCACCGAATATTGCGGCAAGAATTCTGTCCCCTTCGTAGTGGGGAAGATTTGCAAAGATGAAATCTACCGCAAGAGTAACGGTCACTACCGAAATCAGAGTTTTACCAATGAGCTTCTTTCCGAGAAATATAAAGCCGAGAATCAGCAGGGGAATATTGAGGCATAGATAGAATATACCTTCGTTTAGTCCCGTAAGGTAGGAAAGTGCAACCGAAATACCCGATACGCCGCCGGGTGCAATATTATTCGGTGATACAAAGCTCTCAAGTCCGCAGGCAAATATTATACCCGCAACTATTATTATAAGGAAATCGGTTATTGTCCGCAATACTTTGTTTTTCATAAAAAGCTCCTTTTTTATATGTAGCTTATTATTCCTGCGGTATATTTGTTATCGCTTCAAAAAGCTCGTTTATTCTGTCATTCTCGCCAATGAGGTACAGATATCCGAATAACGCCTCAAAGCCTGTTGCTCTTCTGTAATCCTTGGGATTACTGGAGCGGGGAACGTTGTTTCCCGTAGCATTTCTGCCCCGCTTGAATATCTCAAGCTCATCTTCGCAGAGCATCGGCTCTATAGTATCAAATGCCTTTGACTGAAAGCCGGCATTTACCATCTTTACTGCCTTCTTGTGAAGAGCGTCAACGGGTAGGGTACCGCCTTTTACAATTCTTTCCCTGACCAGCACCTCATATACGCTGTCACCGAAAAAAGCAAGTGTAAGTCCGCCAAGAGCTCTCGCTTCGGCTTTTGTAAGTCTTTTGTTATCCATCATCTTACGTACCTGAATTCAAAGTCATAGATTGAAACTATATCGTCCTCTTCAACGCCCATTTCCTCCAGCTTGTCGATAATTCCGCTGAAACGCAGAACTCTCTGGAAATACTGCAGGCTTTCATAGTCCTCCATATCCACCATCTGTAAGATAGGAACGATAAAGGGAGCGTCTACTATAAATATACCATCTTCCTTTGAAATTGTAAAGGTCTTTTTGCGAAGCTCCTGCTCGTCAAGCTCTTCTCTTGTAAGAGGCTGTGCCTCAAAACGAATCGGAGGAGGTAACTTATCAAGCTCGCCCGCAATATATTCTACTACCTCGTTTGTACCCTTGGTGGTAGCCGCACTGCAAGAAAAGCAGGGAAGACCAAGCTCTTCAATATATGTCTTGAATTCCTCTATCTGCTCTTCAGTTGCTAAATCAGTCTTATTCATAACTACTATCTGGGGACGCTGGGCGATCTCTTCAGAGAAATTCTTAAGCTCGTAATTTATCTTTTCAAAATCATCCTTAGGATCTCTGCCTTCAATTCCTGAAACGTCCACAACGTGAACTATAAGACGGCATCTTTCCACGTGACGTAAGAAGGAGTGACCAAGTCCCACGCCTTCGCTGGCACCCTCGATAAGACCGGGGATGTCCGCCATTACAAAGGACTTTTCACCAACCGATACCACGCCTAAAACGGGAGTGATAGTAGTAAAGTGGTAGTTTGCAATTTTGGGCTTTGCGGCACTTACTACACTTATAAAAGTAGACTTACCTACGTTTGGGAAGCCAACCAGTCCCACGTCTGCAAGGAGCTTTAATTCGAGAGTAACGTCGAATTCTTCTCCGGGGTAACCTGGCTTTGCAAAACGGGGAATCTGTCTTGTGGCTGTGGCAAAATTCATATTGCCTTTGCCACCCTTACCGCCCTTTGCAACTACAACCGGCTCGTCGTCGGAAATATCCGCTAAAATTCTGCCTGTATTTGAATCCTTTATAAGCGTACCTCTGGGTACACGGATTATTGTAGGCTCTGCGCTTTTACCGGTACATCTGCCTGCTCTTCCGTTTTCGCCGTTCGGAGCAATATACTTTTTCTTATAGCGGAAGTCAATCAGGGTAGAGAGGTGGTCGTCAGCTACGAATATGATATCCGAGCCCTTACCACCGTCGCCACCATCGGGGCCACCTGCATTGACGTACTTTTCTCTGTGGAATGAAACAGCACCGTTGCCACCGTTACCGGCTTTGATGTAAATTTTAACGATATCTACAAACATTTCGTATCATCCTTTCTATAACAGCAGTGCTTAATTATCGTATGCAGAATTTTTTCCGTCATACAACAAAAAAGGCGAGTATATACCCGCCTTGTTTTCTTATAAATTAGTCAGCGTATACGCTAACCTGCTTGCGGTCCTTACCAAGACGCTCAAACTTAACCTTACCGCTTGTTAATGCGAATAATGTATCATCAGAGCCACGACCTACGTTGTTACCGGGGTGGATGTGTGTACCTCTCTGGCGAACGAGGATGTTACCTGCTAAAACGTACTGACCGTCAGCACGCTTAACGCCAAGTCTCTTGGACTCACTGTCACGGCCGTTCTTTGTTGAACCCATACCTTTTTTATGAGCAAAGTGCTGTAAGCTGATTTTAATCATAATATTTTTCCTTTCTGATTGTGATAATCACTTGTATTTTTTAGTTAGAACTTTTCGTTGTGTCGGATATACGTACCATTATGTGTCCGTAATCCTCTTCAAGTAGTGTAAGATGTGCCAAAAATGATTCTAACATTACCGTAGCTTCTTTTTTATAGGGTGCCTTAAGCTCAAGAAATGCATATCCGATATTTTCGTGATTGATATCCACTTCGGCTTCAGCTCCTATGAAGTCGGTTATCGTATTTACCGTAAGCATTATCGCACTTGATACGCCTGCACAGATTATATCCTGTCCGCTTTCCGCATATCCTGCGTGACCTTTTACCGTAAAGCCGATAATTTCATTTTTGCATCTTCTGAAATCTGCCTTGATCATAAAGACTTAAGCGTTGATAGCTTCGATCTTTACCTTGCTGTAGGGCTGTCTGTGACCCATTGTTCTCTTAACGCTCTTCTTGGGCTTGTATGTGAAGACTGTGATCTTCTTTGCCTTGCCGTTCTTTAAGAGTGTTGCCTTGACAGTTGCACCGTCAACGTAAGGAGCACCTACAACGATGCCGTCATCCTTACCTACCATGATAACCTTGTCAAAAGTGATTTCGCCTTCAGCGTCCAGCTTTTCGATGAAGATCTCGTCGCCTTCTCTTACCTGGTACTGCTTACCGCCTGTTTCGATAATTGCGTACATTTGTTTTACCAACCTTTCTTTAGTTGCGACCATATGGCCTTTGTCTTAAATTCCTCGCTGCTTTAAGGTGAAACCTGCGTTTACTTATAGTTACCCTATCGCATGCGGCTATATTATTATATCAGAACGAAAGGTGGTTGTCAAGCGTTTTTTTCTTTTTTATAGCTTTTTTTGAAAATTTCTGCTATATTCCGAAAAATTACCGCATACGTCGTATTTTTTTACTCTGTATGCGGTAATGAATACTTGTTTAGTTGTTAGTTACGAGCTGTTCAACAAGAACGTTGAGCTGATCAATTACTGCCTTTATTTCTTCGGTGCTTTCGTTGATAACGGTCGAGCTCTGGTTAAGTTCATCGATAGCCTTGTTGGTATTTGCAACGTTATCCTTTGTGCGTGTTACCTGACCTACGATAGTATCAGAATCAGCCTTGATCTTTTCAATAGTGGTAAGCATTGTATCCGTATGCTTCTTTGCTTCGTTAAGAGTATCGGCAGACTTTACTGCAAGGTTTCTTACCTCGTCAGCAACTACCGCAAAGCCCTTACCAGCTTCGCCTGCTCTTGCAGCCTCGATAGAAGCGTTGATTGCAAGGATGTTCGTCTGTTCGGAAATATCGGCGATTCTTCTTAAGATTCTGTTATATGCGTCAATGCCTTCGCCGATAGTGTCAACGTACTCGACAATCTCATTGGTACCCTTGATAACAGTGCCGATATCATCAGTCAGAGCGTCCATATCATTCTTGATGCCTTCGTTCATAGAAGCATTTTCAACAGTATGCTGTGCAATAGGATGTACCTTGTCTGCAAGAGTTTCAAGAGAAGTGTTGATGCTTATTACCGCACTCTGTAATTCATTGTGCTGCTTCTGTACGTCCTCAATCATCTGTGCGATTTTCTTCTTTTCACAAGCTATGCAGTTTTCGGGAATGTTGAGCCCTACGTAAATGGTAGTAGCCATATCGTAGCAGGATTTGTAGCCGCAGGCATGACAGTCGATGTGCTTTTCCTGCTCGGTATACTTGCCCATGCTTGCAAAAATAGCGTCCAGCTCGCTTTCTGTGGGAAGCGTATAGTTCATTCTGTTCTTGTACTTTCTGATGAAGTCGTCAAGTACAAGGCTCTTGAAGGCTTTCTTGTGGAAGCGTTCAGCCGAGCCACGCTTCTTTGACCAGTTCTTTACGTTGGTCATTATCTTATAGGAATTGAACATACTGAAGTTTTCGGTAGCGCCTGCGCCGGAGTTACAACCGAATTCGCAGGAAAGTACGTCGTATACCGCAGGAAGACTATCCTTGTCAGCCTTCAGATATTCGTCAAAATCAGCGTAAACCTTATGTACACCCTCGGAGGTAGCTACGTCGAGATCGGGACAGTATACGGCAAGGCAGGATTTAAGACCGCCGGGGATGGGGTAGAAGCCACCGTCAAAGCCGCGCATGGCAGAGAATTCAAATTCGCTGTAGCCTGTAGGAAGTACGATATTGTTTTTCTTTATGTATTCGTCAAGATACTTGAAGGTGATATTACCCTTTACAATACCTGTGTTGGCAAATTCGTCAGCTTTTGCAAGACAGGGAGTAAGTCCGTAGATGATATCGTTGTTATCAAGATAATTTCTTGCGTATATAGCAGTACACATAAGAGGTGACTGGATGGGTGAGAATCTTGATAAAAGCTCAGGCTTGTGCTTTTCTGCATAGTTTACTATAGCGGCACAGGGCTGGGAAATTATCTTTGCGTCAGGATGCTTCTTCATGTATTCTATGTGGAGATAGGTACAGATGTCAGCACCAAAGGAGGCGTCATATATTTCGTTGATGCCCTGATCCTTTAACCATTTGAGCACGTGTCGCCACTTACCGTCCATAGCAGTCTTTATAGCAGGAGCTACAACAAGAGATACCTTCTTTGACTTTGCAAGTCTTAACATCTCTTCCAGAGGATCGTCATAATATCTTGCACCGTGCTCACAGTTCTTTATACATTCACCACACTGTATGCACTGTTCGTTGTTTACTATTACTACCTTGCCGTCATACTTGTTCGCAAAAGGAACGGGACAGGCTCTTATACAAGCGTTACAGCCGATACATTTACTTTCGTTTACGTGAATCATGATAGTTTCTTCCTTCATTTTTCATTGGTTTTTAACAATTTGGTTAAATTGTTAGAATTATTATAACATATAAAAACGATTTTGTCAATTTTTACTCTAAAAAATTTTAAAAAAATTCGGGCGGAACAAAATCCACCCGAAACGATATCTGAACTGTATTAAACGTTGAATCTGAAGAGAACTACGTCGCCGTCCTTCATAACGTATTCCTTACCCTCAAGTCTTACAAGACCTTTTTCCTTTGCCGCCGCCATACTGCCGCAAGCCATAAGATCGTCAAAGGAAACTATCTCGGCTCTGATAAAGCCCTTTTCAAAGTCGGTATGTATCTTACCTGCCGCCTGGGGAGCCTTTGTGCCCTTTGTAATAGTCCATGCTCTTACCTCAGGTGCGCCTGCGGTAAGGTAGGAGATGAGTCCCAGCAGGCTGTAGCCCTGCTTTATGATACGGTTAAGACCGGACTCTGTAAGACCTAAATCGGATAAGAACATTTCCTTGTCCTCTGCATCCATATCGGAAATTTCCGCCTCTATCTGTGCGCAGATGGGAAGCACCAGGCTATTTTCTGCGTTTGCTATCTCGCATACCGCCTTATACTGCTCGTTTGCTTCGATATCGCCCTTGAAATCCGCCTCTGACATATTTGCGGCGTAAATTACAGGCTTGTTGGAAAGCAGGGGAGTCGTCTTTATAAGCTCCGCCTCGCTTTCGCTGAAATCAAAGCCTCTTGCAGATTTACCTTCTTCAAGGTGTGTAAGCAGTCTTTCGAGGAAATCAACCTCTGCCGCCATGCTCTTGTCACCCTTCATCTGTTTTTTTGCTCTGTCTATTCTTCTCTGTACTATTTCGATGTCGGAGAATACCAGCTCAAGATTTATAGTTTCAATATCTCTTGCCGCACCGATCTTTCCGTCAACGTGAATAATGTTGTCATCCTCAAAGCAACGTACAACGTGAACGATAGCGTCAACCTCACGGATGTTTGATAAGAACTTGTTACCAAGTCCCTCACCCTTTGACGCACCCTTTACAAGACCTGCGATATCTACAAATTCAAGAGTAGCAGGAGTGAATTTTTCAGGGTTGTACATCTTTGCAAGAGCGTCAAGACGTTCATCGGGAACCGATACTATGCCTACGTTTGGTTCAATAGTGCAGAAGGGGTAGTTCGCTGACTCCGCTCCCGCATTTGTAAGTGCATTGAATAACGTGCTTTTGCCTACGTTAGGTAAGCCTACCATACCAAGCTTCATAATTTATATTATCCTTTCGTTTTTATCAATCTTGAATAGTATATCACTATTTTAAAAATTTTTCAAGGGGTGAAGCTCCAAATTTATTGACTAAATTAAAATAATATTGTATAATGTAACTGATTTCGTTTTTAGGAGGTGACAGGATGCCCGATATCTATAAACACGGCTGCGAAAATTTCAAGAAAATAACGGCACTTTTTGTGCTTCAGGTAATTCTCGGTATATTGCCGGTTATATTACTGCTTATCTACATCGGCTTTGATCTCTTTAAGTATCCTGTTATCGGCTATATATTCATAGCGGTCATACTGATAGCCGCCATCTCCAACATCACAGTTGCCAAAAGGTACAACGTACTTCTGTCAGGCTTCCGTGGGGAAAAGGCGCTGATGAAAACTGTCAGAAAGCTCGGAAGCGAATATATGGTTTTTTCAAATCTTCCTATAAGATACAAGAAAAACCGTTCCGAGATAGACCTTCTTATAATCAGTCCTACCTACCTTCTTATTATAGAGGTAAAGAATCATTCCGGTTATATCAGCGGCAAGCATAAGGACGATAAATGGATACAGCGCAAGGTATATAAAGACGGCAAGACAACCGAAACAGAAATGCAGAATCCCTTAAGACAGATGCGCCGTCAGAGAGATATAGTAAAAAGTATTCTTCAGGCAAACGATCTCGATCAGTGGATAGAAACGGTACTTTACTTCTCGTCAAACTCCGTTCATCTTTATCTTGATTTATATGACAGCGACAACGTCTGCTCCAGCGAAAAAGAGCTTCTTCAGTTTTTACGTACTTACAATCCACCGAGAAAAGCCGATCCTGAAAAGCTGGAAAAGATAAAGCAGCTCTTTATGGAAATGCACGAAAACTGACAATTATTGCAATTTCTTTGTGTGATTTAACTATTCACAAAGTAGGATTATTGGAATAACTGCACAAATTTTTCGTTTTTGTCAAAAACTTTTGTATAATTTATTGACAAATTGGAAAAATTAAGGTATAATAAAACCATCGTAAGACAGATAAGTCTTACGGTGGTTTAGTTTTTTAGTTGTCTCCTTTCTTTTGTTCTACACATTATACATTATTTGATTTCAGAGCGTGCAATTCCACGCTCAATTTTTTTGCTTAAAATAGGCTTTGTTTTGTCTTACGATGGTTTATTATACTTTTATCTGAATTGTCCTCGCAGATACGCAAATCAGAGATTTGCTACCTGCGGATCGGACAGTTATGCCACAACCTTTCGGTTGTGACATAACCAGACCATCATAAGTAGGGGGCGGCGTCCCCGACGCCCCGAAAAAGCGACGTCCCCGACGCCCCGTTCCTTTCTTTTGTTCTACACATTATACATTATTTGATTTCAGAGCGTGCAATTCCACGCTGGGTTTTTTGCCCTAATTTGATTTTTTTGTGAAAACTATGGAAATTTTCGCAAAGATGTGCTATACTAATAAAGTATGTAATTATTTTAAACGAAAGGACTGCACCAAATGGAAAATATAATAAATCGCAGAGAGCTTGCTAAAGGCGTATACTTCGGCAGTATCACCGACTCGAGATATAAAAAGAACTTCATCTCGGTATGCTTTTATCAGCAGCTCAGTGAGGAAACGGCAACGGAAAATGCAATAGTACCTTATATCCTTGCAAACAGAAATGCCGTTTATCCTACTTATAAACAACTTAAAAACAAGCTCTCTACTCTCTATTCATCGAAAATAGCCACCTCCTCCGGAAGAAAGTACGACCTTAATTTCAACGGTCTTACAGCCTATTTCCTTGATGACGTGTATGCCTTATCAGGCGAAAAAATAACGGATGAGATCACCGATATGCTTGTGAATTGTATCTTCAACCCCTTACTTGAGGATGGCTGCTTTCCCGAAAAGGTGCTGGGTTTAGAAAAGCCTCTGCTTATCGATGATATCGAATCTGTGATAAACGATAAGCGTTCCTATGCTATAAACAACGCCGTAAAGCTCCTTTGTGAGAACGAGCCCTTCGGCGTAGCCGCAGAGGGTAATGCCGACAAGGCAAGAGCACTTACTCCCGCCGACGCCTTCAGAGCCTACAAAAGAATGCTTCACAACACCCATTGCGAAATTATGTGCGTAGGCTGTAACGATTTTGAAAGGGTGGCGGAAAAATTTGCAGACGCCTTCTCAAAGGTAGAAAGAACGGATATCAGCGACTATTCACTTAAAATAAGTCCTATCAAGGAGCAGGTGAAAGAGTATACCGAAAGACTCAGCGTAAACCAGAGTAAAATGGTACTCGGACTTAAGACTCACAGCGATGATATGGCGGCTCTCGTAATGCTCCAGAAAATTTACGGCGGCACTACTACCTCCAAGCTCTTTATGAACGTTCGTGAAAAGCTCTCCCTTTGCTATTACTGTGCGGCGTCATATAACGATGTAAAGGGAATTATGCTGGTTGACTGCGGCGTAGAAAACGATAATATCGAAAAGGCAAGAGCAGAGATACTGCATCAGCTTGACGAAATAAAGAACGGCAACATTACCGACGAAGAGTTGGAGCACGCAAGAATGGCGGTACAGAACAGCTACAACAGTATAGGCGACAGCGCCCACGGAGTTGCAGGCTGGTATATCGATCACATTATAAAGGATAAAATCGAAACACCTGCCCAGGCACTTGAAAAATATCTTGCGGTAAGCAAGGAAAGAATCGTTGAAGCGGCAAAGAGCATGGTACTGGATACAGTATACGTTCTTACCTCTCTTGAAAACGATGGAAAGGAGCAGGACTGATTATGGAAAAGATAGTTAACGAAAGAGTCCGTGAAGAATATTTCCGCCTAAAGCACAAAAGCGGTGCAACCATCCTGCTTTACCCTATGAAGAAGTATTCCACAGCCTACGCCCTTTTCGGAACAAAGTACGGCTCTGTTGATACCACCTTCAAAACTAATGCAGACGAGGATTTCGTAACGGTACCCGAGGGTATTGCTCACTATCTTGAGCACAAGCTCTTTGAAAACGACGAATGCGACGCCTTCCAGCTTTATGCAAAGACCGGTGCCAGCGCAAACGCCTTCACCAGCTTCGACAAGACGGCTTATCTCTTCTCCTGCTCACAGAAGTTTGAAGAGAATCTGGAAATCCTTCTGAATTTCGTTCAGGAGCCCTACTTCACAGATGAAACGGTAGCCAAGGAGCAGGGAATCATCGGTCAGGAGATCCGTATGTACGAGGACGATCCCGGCTGGAGAGTATTCTTCAACTGTCTGCAGGCGCTCTATCATAAAAACCCCGTCAGAATCGATATTGCAGGTACGATCGAAAGTATCGCAAAGATCGACAAGGATCTGCTTTACCGTTGCTATAACACCTTCTATAACCTCAATAATATGGTTATTGCCATCGCAGGCAACTTTGATGTGGATAAGACCATCGAGATATGCGACAGACTGTTAAAGCCCTCCGAGGATCCGGGACTTCAGGTAATAGTTCCCGACGAGCCTCTTACAGTCAAGGAAAAGCGCACGGTACAGAAGCTCTCCTGCGCTATCCCTCTTTTCAATATCGGCTTCAAATTCCCCGCCTACGAAGGTGCGGAACGCTACAGAAACTTCATTATCTACAACATCCTTATGGAAATGTGCCTTGGTAAGAATTCCGACTTCTATAACACCCAGCTTGAAAAGGGGATTATCAACGATACCTTCAACGTGGGCGTATTCTGTGGCAGAGGTTATTTTACAGTAATCGCAGACGGCGAATCAAGAAATCCTGATGCTGTTATGGAAGAGGTTACAAAGGAGCTTTACCGCATAAAGCAGGAAGGCCTTAACGAGGAAGAATTTATCACCATCCGCAATATGACCTACGGAGATCTTGTAGCCTGCTTCAACAACGTAGAATCCGTTGCGACCAATATGCTGGATTATGAAATAAACGGCATCGGCATCTACGATGGCATCGAAATAGCGGCAACGGTAACCTTTGAGGATATAAAGAAGGCTCTTGCTGAAATGGATATAGACAACAGCTCCATTTCCATAATCGAGCCTGTAGAATAAGAAAGGACAGAAAAAATGAACGGAATGTTAAATTTACTTGCCGAAACGGTTACGGATAAAATAGAATTCCCTAATCTTTTCAGCGGCTCTATTGCCATAAACAGAGTAGCTTTCAACCTTTTCGGTATGGACGTATACTGGTACGGAATTATCATTGCGCTGGGCGTAATTCTTGCATTTATTTATGCAATGAAGAGAACGAAGCAGTTCGGACTTATCGGCGACCACGTATTTGACGTAGTTTTCGTGGCTATCATCTTCGGCTTTATCGGAGCAAGAGCATATTACTGCATATTCATAAATGCAGAAATCAACTTCTTCGATTTACGCCACGGCGGACTTGCCATCTACGGCGGTATAATCGGTGCGGCTTTAGCGGCGGCGGTTATGTGTATTATCCGCAAGGTAAAGCTCCCCGCACTCTTTGATTTAGGCGGTCTTGGTCTTCTTATCGGTCAGGGTATAGGCAGATGGGGCAATTTCGTAAATCAGGAGGCTTACGGCGCTCCCACGGCAGGCACACTCCCCTGGGGTATGACAGGTACTATCATCATTGACGATCCCCTGGTAGTAGCAATGCAGAATCAGCTTGACAAGGCAGGCGAGGGAGTATATGCCCTTGTACATCCCTGCTTCTTATACGAAAGTCTTCTTTGCTTTGTAGGTTTCATCCTTCTTCATATCTGGTCAAAGAAGCTCCGTACCTTCGACGGTGAAATATTCCTGCTCTACGTAATGTGGTACGGCACAGGCAGAGCGCTTATCGAAGGACTTCGCACAGACAGCCTTATGCTCGGTGATATCAGAGTATCCCAGCTTGTAGGTATAGTTTCAGCCGTAGTGGCTCTTGGCTTGCTTATATTCTTTAAGCTGAAGCTCACAAAGAAAAACGGCTACGTTATCTATTGTGAAACTGCCGAGTCAAAGGAACGACTTGAAGCCTACGAATTAAGACAGACTATCCTTGAAGAAAAGGCAAAGGCCAAAAAGGCTATGAAGAAGGCTGAAGAAATAGCTCCCAGCATTCTTGCAGAGGGAACGGAGGATATAACCATAGAAAGCGATTACGTTCCTGATACAGAAAATAAATCGGAAGAATCCGACGGAGAAGAAACCGAAGAAACAGAGGAATCAGAGGATTCCGATACAGAAAACGAATAAGGAGAGTAGAATTATGAACATCATCGACGGAAAAGCAGTATCCGCTAAAGTAAAAGAGGATATCAGAGCAGAAATTGAAAGAGAAGGCCTTGAAGTAGGTCTTGCAGTTATCATAGTAGGTAACAATCAGGCAAGCCGTGTTTACGTAAACAACAAGAAAAAGGCTTGTGAAGTGTGCGGAATGAAGTCCTTCGAGTACGCCCTTCCTGAAGAAACCACGGAAGAAGAGCTTTTAGAGCTTATCGATACGCTTAATAAGGATTCCAAGGTAAACGGCATTCTTTGTCAGCTTCCCTTACCCCGTCACCTGAACGAAGAAAAGGTAATCGAAGCAATCAGTCCCTTAAAGGACGTTGACGCCTTCCACGCAGTAAACGTAGGTAAGATTATGATAGGCAACTACGCCTTCTTACCCTGCACACCCGCAGGCGTTATGGAGCTTATCCACAGCACAGGCACAGACGTTTCCGGTAAGGAATGTGTTGTTATCGGACGCTCCAACATCGTAGGCAAGCCTATGGCTATGCTTTTACTTCACGAAAATGCAACCGTTACCATCTGCCACTCCAGAACAAAGGATTTAGCAGAGGTATGCAGAAGAGCTGATATTTTAGTAAGTGCAGTAGGTAAGGCTGATTTCGTTACCGCTGATATGGTAAAGGATGGTGCAATAGTTATCGACGTTGGTATGAACAGAAACGCAGAAAACAAGCTCTGCGGTGACGTTAAGTACGACGAGGTAGCGCCCAAGTGCTCTTACATAACTCCCGTACCCGGCGGCGTAGGTCCTATGACAATTGCAATGCTTATGAAGAATACACTTATGGCAAAGCGCCTTCAGATGAGTAATGAATAATACGGGTAACAAATATAAAGCAAAAACCAAAAGAAGACAAACAAATACAAAGGGTGGACAGAAACGGTTTCTGATAAACGCCGCAGTGCTGGCAGGAGCTTGTCTGCTGCTCATCCTTCGTATGCCGTCCTGGGGAGTAGCCCAGGTGGTAGTGCTTATTATTCTGGCACTTATCACAGCCTTTCAGCTGGTGCTTTACTTTAAATTACGATAACTGCTTTATACTATATAATAAAATATAAGCAGAAAATTCAAAAAATTAATAATTTTTTATAAATTCCTATTGACAAGCGTACTTATTTGTGATACAATTATAGTACCTCAATAGGGGTTTATTTTTTTGTGCCATTTTTTACGGCATAAAAAAACACCCCCGCAGAAGCAAAAGGCGACTGCACCGAGGGAGGCTAAAGCCCGTAAGGGCAAAAAAATAGGAGGTGCCGAAAAGTGAGAGTTAAAATTACACTTGCGTGTACAGAGTGCAAACAGCGCAACTACAACACCAAGAAGAACAAGAAGAACGACCCCGACAGACTTGAAATGACAAAGTATTGCAAGTTCTGCAGAAAGCATACTCCACACAAGGAAACTAAGTAAGGAGGATTATGATGGCAAACGAAAAGAGCCTGACAAAAGAACAGGCAAAGGAAAAGAAGGCCAACGAGTTAAGAAGCAAAAAAGCAGCTTTAGCTAAGAAGCCTAAGAAATCCATCGTAAAATACTTCAAGGATTTAAGATCCGAGTTTAAAAAGGTTGTGTGGCCAAGCAAGAAGACTGTATTCAACAACACAGTCGTAGTTCTTATTACACTTGTTGTAACAGGTATTTTTGTTTGGGGCATTGATACACTCTTTGCTACTCTTTTAAGATTAGCTCTGGGTTTATCAGCCTGAAAGTATTTGATTTAGGAGGGACTTATAAGTATGTCTGAGGCAAAATGGTATGTTCTCCATACCTATTCCGGTTACGAAAACATGGTTGCTGACAACATTATGAAGCTTGTTGAAAACAACAACCTGCACCATTTAATCGAAGAAGCAATGGTTCCTACGGAAACAGTGGTAGAGGAAAGAAACGGCAAGACTCACGAATACAAGAGCAAGCTCTTCCCGGGCTATGTTTACGTAAAGATGATACACACGGACCAGTCCTGGTACATCTGCCGTAATACAAGAGGTGTTACAGGCTTCGTAGGTCCAGGATCAGAACCTATTCCGCTGACAGATGCCGAAGTAGCAAATCTCGGTATCGCAAAGAAGACAACTTCTGTTTCATTCGCAGTAGGCGATACAGTAAAGATAGTAAGCGGTACGCTTAACGGTATGGAAGGCAAGGTAGACGAAATAGACGAGGCAAACAACACAGTTTCCCTTACAGTTTCAGTTTTCGGACGCCAGACATCAGCAACTATCGAAATTTCTGCTGTACAGAAGCTTGATATTTAAGTTCTAATTGTTTTTATTGGAGGTAGAGTTAAAATGGCTCAGAAGGTTACAGGATTTATTAAATTACAGATTCCTGCCGGTAAAGCAACACCGGCTCCACCTGTTGGTCCTGCATTAGGTCAGCACGGTGTTAATATCATGGCATTTACAAAGGAATTCAACGAAAGAACAAAGAACGACGTTGGTCTTATCATTCCTGTTGTAATCACAGTATATGCCGACAGAAGTTTTTCATTTATTACAAAGACTCCGCCTGCTGCTGTTCTTATCAAGAAGGCATGCGGAATTGAAACAGCATCCGGAAAGCCCAACAAGGACAAGGTTGCCAAGATCACTAAGGCTCAGGTTCAGCAGATTGCTGAAACAAAGATGCGTGACTTAAACGCAGGCTCTATCGAAGCTGCTATGTCTATGATCGCAGGTACAGCACGTTCAATGGGTATTACAGTAGTAGACTAATTAAGATTTTTGACAGTGGGAGGATTTATTCCGTTTGACCACAAGGAGGATAATGAATGAAGCAAGGTAAAAGATACGTTGATAGCGCAAAGCTTATCGACAGCACAAAAGCATACGAAGCTAACGAAGCACTCGATTTAGTTTGCCAGACAGCAAAGGCAAAGTTCGACGAAACAGTTGAGCTTCACATAAGACTCGGCGTTGACTCCCGTCACGCTGACCAGCAGGTAAGAGGCGCAGTTGTTCTTCCCAATGGTACAGGTAAGACAGTTCGCACACTCGTATTTGCTAAGGGCGACAAGATTCAGGCTGCTGTAGATGCAGGTTCTGACTACGTTGCTGATGATGATACAGTAAAGAAGATTACAGACGGTTGGATGGATTTCGACGTTGTAATCGCTACACCCGATATGATGGGCGTTGTTGGTAGACTCGGTAAGGTTCTCGGTCCTCGTGGCCTTATGCCTAACCCCAAGGCTGGTACAGTTACTCCCGACGTTGCAAAGGCTGTTGCTGATGCAAAGGCTGGTAAGATCGAATACCGTCTTGACAAGTCCAACATCATTCACTGCCCCATCGGTAAGGCTTCCTTCGGTAAGGAAAAGCTCGAAGAAAACTTCAACGCTCTTATGGATGCTGTAGTTAAGGCTAAGCCTGCTGCTGCAAAGGGTGCTTACCTCAAGAGCTGCACAGTTTCTTCTACAATGGGACCTGGTGTAAAGGTAAACACAGCTAAGTACGGTGTTTAATTATTAACAATAAAGCCTGAGCGAAAGCTCAGGCTTTTATTTTTGCACAGTAATAAAAAGTGTCCCCGTGAAGATAGCTTCACGGGATTTTATAATCAGATATATAAATAATGATTCAGTATATATAGAATTTTGGATATAAGTCGTAGCTTGGATGTGATTCTCATTTTTTACGTTTATAATTGATTTGTTATCTTTCTTTTGGAATTGTGATTTTAGGCTCATTTCTTTTTCGTATTGCGAATCCTGTCACAAAGTACATATTGTTATATATATAAACGTTGCAACGCTTATCCCTTAAAACTCTGTCAGGAGTGCGAATATAACCGCTTGATTTGCAATAATGTGTCTTGTTTCTTTTATATTCTATATTTAAGATGATGTTTTTTTTATGATTTCGTGAAATTTCAGTTCCTTTGTACACTCCATACATTGAAAATGAAATTATTTTCCCGTCATAGCATTTTCCGTGTGTCATTATTTTATTGATTCTGTATATTTTTAATAAAATAATCACACTACATAAGATAAAAGGAACAGCACACCCTCCCGCACAAATATGAAGGACAACGCTTTTTAAATGAGTGGTATCAGACCCATTATGAATATAATTGTAGAATATAATTTCCATTATTCCAAAAACAAAAACGCCGGCTAATATAAATATAACTCCTAAAACAATATTTACGAATTTGCTGTAAGAATACATTCTTGATGGGTTTGTGATTTCTTTTTTGTTACGACAATCTGTTTTTTTGTGCATCTCTTATCACCTTCACGATTTATCAGATGTATATATATTTATAATTTTAAAATTATTCCGACAGCTTCATTGATAATTGCTTCAAGCTCCTTTGAGCCGTCAATTACGTAATCAGATGTCGGCAAAATATCTGTCAGCATCTGAACGTAACACTTTCTTGCACAGTTCAGGTACGTATTCATTTCATTACGTATATCATCCGCAGAAGCCGTTTTCATATCTCTGATTATCCGCCGAGCCATTGCAATATCCAATGGCGTATCTATAAATATACAGCAGTCCGGATATTCCTTCATCATATTATTCTGATATGCAAACGGATAGTCCAGAAGCAGATAATCATACTTTCCGCTGTTTGCAATTTTCTCGACGTCTGCTTTTAATGGTGTTAAATCCCATGCATTATAATACTCTTCTTTGCTTGATACACACTTGGTAAAGTCGTCAACCTCTCCCTCAAAGGAGTAGTCGTCAAAGTGTAACGAGGTTGTTCTTGGTAATCTTTCTTTAATCGCATTGACAACAGTTGTTTTTCCGCCCGCCGTCACAGCTCCGATAGCTATTATTTTCATATACGTTTATCTCCTGTAAATAACGTTAAACACCGAGAAGAGCATTTTTAACTGTATTTACTTATCCTCTTCACCTTTTTAGCGTCAATAATAATCGACACCATACCAAGCCTTTTTTCGCTGTTTCTCGTATCAAAACGGAAGGAACGCCCTATTCTGCCATCCTTTTCGTTCCAGTATTTATAGTGGAAAACCCCGTTTTCATCGCAGTATTCAAGAAGCTCTACTTCAAACCCCGCCTGCTCAAATACCGATACAAGCGTCTTGTAGTCATATACTATCTTATGCGTAAAAGCAGGGTGGGAGGGATCTCCGTTGCCGCCGACCTTAACTATATCCTGATACCATTCATTGCGAAAATTCTTATCAGGCACGGCAACTCTTATATACCCGCCATCCTCAAGATAATCATAGCAGTTTTTAGCGGCTTTAATGCCATCTTCTATAGTCATATGCTCCCATACGTGCTCCGCCAAAAAGGCACAGGGCTTTTCCTTACTGAACTTACGCTCAAAATCTTCTTTTTTAAGAATATCAAGCTCATTTTCCTGAGTGCTTATCCAACCCTCGTAATTTGTATTTCCTGCTCCTATTATAACTTTCATAGCTACTCCTTAAGTGTTCCGAAAACTTACAATATGTACTGATATGCACCTCAAAAACGTTTGTTTTTTGAGGTGCATACTAATTCGTTCAGTTTTGATGTTATATATTATTTAGAAAATAAGCTGCATCAGGTATACAATTACGAAAAGAATAAGAGTAATGGCAATTATTCTGATATATTTCGCTATTACACGCTGGTTTCTTTCAGACAAGGTTTCATTTTCTCTTTGCTTGTCATTATTAATCAGTGCAATAACTGTAAAGATAAATGCAAGGATTACTGCAATAAGTGCGAGGATTGCTATGAGTTGCATTTTTTTATCTCCCTTTATTAAAGAAAATATTATGTATTTTTGTTTTAAAAAATCCCCTGATGAAAATTTATCAGGGGATCAGCTTTTAAATTATTCAGCAGAGCTTTCTGTAGATGTTGCAGAAGCTTCAGAAGAAGTAGCCTCGCTTGTTGCAGAAGAAGTAGCGCTTGTATCTGATGATGTTGTGCTGCTTGTATCAGACGTTGTAGAAGACGTACTGCTGCTTGTTGTGGATGTTGTACTGCTTGTTGTGGATGAAGATGTACCACCGAGGTTTGCGAAGTTTCCGCTGTACATAACGATGAAGTTAACGACAAGAGCTACGATAAAGAAGGTGAAAGCCGCAGTCTTTGTAAGTCTGTTGAGCTTTGCTTCGTTGGATCTGCCCGCATTCTTCTGATAGTAGTTATCAGCACTACCACCGGCAATCGTCTGTGACATACCCTGCTTTGTATCCTGCATAATTACTACAAATATGATAAATACACAAGCTAAGATAAGTACAATAGCAGCGATTATCTCTATAATTCCCATTTTTTTAGTCCTCCTTATAGGAAATGGCGTAAGCCAAGTTATAATATTCTAACACGTACAAATTATTATAACATAATTAAATGTGAATTGCAAGTGTTTTTTGCGATTTTTTATCATTATTTCAGGGCTTTTTTTCCTATATCCTTGCGATAATGTGCCTTTTCAAAGGAAATCACGTCTACAGCCTTATAAGCCTTGTCAAGAGCTACCTTTAAATCCTCGCCTGTAGCAGTAACGCCAAGCACTCTGCCGCCTGCAGTAAGGAACTTTCCGTCCTCGAGCTTTGTACCTGCATGGTACACAAAGGTATCAGCCATACCGCACTGTCCCATTTCATCAAGACCGCTCATTTCTTTACCTGTTTCGTACTTTTCAGGGTAGCCGCCGCTTGCCATAACAACGCAGGCACAAGCCTTTTCGCTCCACTTGATATCAAGTGTATCCAGCTTTTCTTCCCATACTGCTTCGATGATATCCATAATATCAGTTTCAAGTAAGGGGAGAACTACCTGTGTTTCAGGATCACCGAAACGGCAGTTGTATTCGATAACCTTTGCACCCTTGGGAGTAAGCATAAGACCGAAGTATAAGCATCCCTTGAAGGGTCTGCCTTCTGACTGCATAGCCTTTATAGTAGGCATAAATATCTTTTCCATGCATTCTGCCTTGATATCGTCTGTGTATAAGGGGTTAGGTGCAATCGTACCCATACCGCCTGTGTTAAGACCTTCATCATTGTCTTTAGCACGCTTGTGATCCATTGAAGAGATCATAGGCTTTACCGTCTTGCCGTCTGTGAATGCAAGAACCGTAACCTCAGGACCTGTTAAGAATTCCTCTATAACTATCTCACTGCCTGACTTACCGAACTTGCCGTCAAGAAGCATAGAGTTTACTGCGTCCTTTGCTTCTTCCATATCCTTTGCGATAATTACACCCTTACCGAGTGCAAGACCATCACACTTGATTACAGCAGGGAAGCTGTTCTGCTCTTCGATATACTTTATAGCCTTGTCAGCGTCTGTAAAGGTTTCATAAGTAGCGGTAGGAATGCCGTACTTCTTCATAAGAGCCTTGGAGAACACCTTACTACCTTCAAGTATAGCCGCATTCGCACGAGGACCAAAGGTCTTGAAGCCTTCCTCGTTCAGTCTGTCAACCATACCAAGCACCAGCGGATCGTCAGGTGCTACAAATACATAGTCAGGGGAGAGCTTCTTTGCAAGCTCAACACAACCCTCGATATCAGTTGCTTTAACAGGGAAGCATTCTGCATACTTTGAAATACCGCCGTTGCCGGGTGCGGCATAGAGCTTTCCGACCTTTTCTGACTTTGCAAGAGCCATTACGATAGCGTGTTCACGACCGCCACCGCCTATTACGAGTACGTTCATCTTTTCCATTTTTATTTTCCTTTCTGATTCCGTTTATACGGATTTATTATTCAATATTAAGACCAAGCAGCTTTGCAAACATAGCCGCCTGATAAACGTCAACGGTAGCACCACGTAGCTCTGCACCGTTATCCGAAACTACAAGTCCGTCTATTATGCAGTCTGTGAGGTTTACGTCCTTTAACGGAGTCTTGAAAAACGTTGCCTTTACGAGCTTTACGTTTTTCAGAGTGATATTCTTAAGTTCTGCCGAGCATATCAGTGACGAGGAAAAATCACAGTCGGAAATAAGTATATTCTTAAATCTTGCCTCGTTGTAATCTGTAAGCTCCGCATTGCAGTTATCATAAGTCGTTTCAAGCTGTACCGTATTTCTGAAGCAGGCTCCCACCAGCTTTGAGGAAATGATACTGCAGTTTTTAAAATATGTATTGTTAAAATTGCAGTTGGATAAATCACAACCCTTTATTATAACGTTTATAAAGGTGCAATCGGAAAAGTCCGAATTTATAAATCTGCAATTTTCAATTGTCGAATTTTTGATATAAACGCCACCGAAGGAGAGTTCCTCCTCGTGCGCCCTTGATATTCTTACCGAATCAAAATCGGTTTCGTATTCCATCGAAAAGCGAAGCTCATCTCTTATATCGGAGATTTCCTTCAGCCCTTCGGGTATTGTTGGTGGTTTTATCTGCATAGCTATCTTGTGAATTCTGAGAATCTGTCAAACTGTGGTTCAGGCTTCGGCGGATCGTTCAGAATATAAAAGGGTGTTTTCTGAGGAGTAAGCTGTTCGCCTCTTAAAATTGACAGATACTTATATTTATCAGACGTATATTTAGTCTTTACCGATACGATAAAGCCTATCTTTCTTCTTGTTATCGGATGGAGGAGAAATTCATAGCTTACGCCCTCCACGTCCTCATATTTATAATTTCTTGCACATCCCTTTGTTACAAGAGAAAACTGCTTGCTTGTAATGGTATAGGTCCATTCCTTGCCGGCATACTGCATTCTTACTACCGGTATCAGAAGGATACAAAGAGCAATGACGATGACGTCAATAACCATAGAAACAGCGCCGTTTATAATTCTTCCTGACAAGACAAGCAAGAAAATGATAACAACTAAAAATATAACTATAGTAAGAGTGATTCTTAAAACGACGTTTTCCGGCACTTCTCTGAACTTTCCTGTAGTTCTCTGATCGAATCTGCCGTATGCAATTTCGCTGTAATGTCTGTCCATATTACCACTTCCTGCTTCGTGTTTCGCTTTTTAAAAGCTCCTTATACATATTGTCTTCCTGCCGCTTTATAAATTCCATTCTTGCCTTCATCTGACCAAAGGGAGTATCCTCTTCCTTTGCATTGATAGTAGGCTTCGGATAGTAAAAGCTGATATGATATATCTGACTTTTGGTTGATATATGTGCATCATACCCGGTCTGCCTTCCAAGAGAGTATATAGGTGTAATACCGATTGACGTCACATCCTCATAGCAGATGTAAAGCTCTCTGTTTTTACCTGAAAAGCGGGCGCCCTTGTCATCGATCTCATATCTGCATTTTGTTCCTGCACACAGTATTCTTGCAATAAATATGGCACCGAAAATCAGAAATGCGCTTATACCAAGGATTATGCACAGTGAGATAAAATTGGATTGCCAACCATCAATGTAAAAGCACGTAAACACGCCTTTCATAACCCCAAATATCAGAGCTATGGTAACTATTGTAATTATAATGCCGATGAGCTTCGTGTTTGGCTTACTGTCTATAAACGTTCCCGTCTGCTTTGTTGATCTGTGATCGATATACATAAATATTCCTCGTAATTTAAAGAAAATCGGTACAGAATCGGTTATTCTGTACCGATATCCTTTTGGCACGTTTATTTTATTACAAAGACTGATAAGATTTCCTCGGAGAGTTGTTCTATCTCTTCAGGCGGCTGACCTGTGGAGTAGACTATATCAATACTGAAGCAACATTCCTCGGTCTGAAAATAGGTTATAGTGAAGCAGGTATCATAGGGTGATGCGGCACGGAAATAATAGCCGTCATAATCACGGAAGGAAGTATCTCCGTATTCAAGAATCTCATAATCAAGCTCTTCGTACATCGATATCATACCGTCTGTAAT
>JAFQUH010000104.1 GCA_017408635.1 Ruminiclostridium sp.
GTAAGCATCTTGTTAACCGAGAAGCAGGCACCTACCTCACGCAGTACCTCTACGTAGTTTAAGTCCAAAAGCCAGTCGGCGTTGTTTACAAGCATAGCCTTGCCTTCGGAAAAGTCGATAAAGCGGCTCATCTGCTTCTTGAAGCACTCGATATTGTGATCGATGTCCTCCTTTGTGAGCATCTTTCTCATATCAGTCTTGCCGGAAGGATCGCCTATCATACCTGTACCGCCGCCGAGAAGAGCTATAGGCTTGTTGCCTGCCATCTGAAGTCTTTTCATAAGGCAAAGCGCCATAAAATGACCTACGTGAAGGCTGTCCGCCGTGGGATCGAAGCCGATGTAGAAGGTTGCCTTTCCGTTATCTATCATCTCACGGATTTCCTTTTCGTCTGTAACCTGTGCGATGAGTCCTCTTTCAATAAGCTCGTCGTAAATTTTCATTTTTATATGTCCTTTCTTTTATTTGTTATCCGGATTTGTAAAATCATCAGAACATTCTCTTACATTATACAACAAAACTCGGATTTAATCAAGCATTTTTTATTTCGGAATTACCGCTTTGCGGGGATTTTATCAGTCGGCTTTTGATGACTGGCATATATTGAACAATAAATCGGGTTTATTTAGTGTAAATACTACAATTTATATGTGCAAATTGCCGTATTTTTGGCTTTTCATTCTCTTTTTCTTGACTAATTTATAAAATTATGCTATTATATTAGTGATACTATAGGAAAACTGTAAATAGTTACAGAAAAATTTTCAAAAGGGGTGGTGAGAATATGATAGGCGGTAAGAAGATTATCGGCGTATGTATTACGAAGATACACGAGATACGTAATATAAATCTTGTGGATACTCTGCACAGCTATGCGGAAAATAATAACTCCAAGCTCATCGTATTCAACAGTTACACCGATTTCTATACAGGCAGAAAATACGATGACGGAGCAAAGGCTATCTATGACGTCATTAACTATGATACTATTGACGTGATAGTTATCTATCCTATGTGCTTCTATGACAAGAACATACCTGCACAGATAATAGAGCAGGCAAAGGCTCACTCCGTACCCGTCATACTTATAGACGACGAGCAGGAGGGCTGCTACTCGGTAAAGGTCGATTATACCAATGCGCTGAAGACTGTTATTTCCCACGTTATAAACGAGCATGGCGTCAAGGACAGCATATTTATTTCGGGCAACGAGGGTGACGCTCTCTCCGAGGGACGTACAGACTGCTACAAAGAGGCTATAGAGGAAAACGGTCTTGTCTTTTCAAGGGATAACGTTTATTACGGCGGCTTCTGGCAGGATCCCGTATACAAAATCATTGATGACTTCGCTTCTGACGGAAGAAAAATGCCACAGGCTATATTCTGTGCCAACGACTCAATGGCTATCGCCACCTGCGAAAGACTTCAGCAGCACGGTTACACAGTGCCCGCAGACGTCATAGTAACAGGCTTTGACGGAGTACCCGCCGCAGATTATTTCAACCCAAGACTTACCACCTGCTGTGTAAATAACGATAGCATTGCAAAGGCGATATTTGAGGTGGTTGCAGAAATAGACGGTGGCAAAGCTCCCTTTACTGCTTATGCCGACGCCTTCAGCGCCCGCATATCCGAATCCTGCGGCTGCGAGGTTGTAAGCTCCGACAGCTATCGTGAAGAGGCAATAGAGCTTTTCCGCACGTTAGAGGATATGGAAACCCTCGACGATCTTATGCATACAAAGACCGACCGCTCTTTAACGGTTCAGGATATAAATTCACTTTACGAAACCGTATCTACTGCGCTGAACGAAGGCTCATACGTCTGCGTATCCTCCGACTACCTTTCCATATCAATGGGTGGCAAGGAAAATCTTCGTCTGTGGGAAGCACAGGCTATGGCGGTTATACCCTCTAAATTCGATGAGGTAAGGGGCGTTCCTACTCCGAACTATACGGTAACCGATATGGTGCCTGATATAGAAAACTGGGTAAACGACAACACCATGTACGTACTGAACTCGGTATTCGTCCGTGAAAATCCCTGCGGCGTATATGCGGTAAAGGTAAATCCCGGTAACTCCATGAGATATATGCGCCGTTCAAAGCGTGTATTCAATGCGGTAAATATCGCCTTCAATATAGCTTCAAACTATTTCAGACATACAAATATGGAGCGAAGGATACAGCAGGTAAGCCTTACAAACCCCACCACGGGACTGCCCAATCTCAAGGGTGCTACCAAGTGGTTCAACGAGTTCTCAAAGGACGAGAAAAACCACAAGGGACCTCTTACAGTTTCAGTGTACTATCTGTCAAAATATACGTATATCTACGAAAACTACGGTATCGACGAAGCGGAAGCGTCACTCCGCTATTCAGCCGAGGCGCTCAAGCTCGCCAATCCCAAGGACTGCTTTGTAGCGCATATTGCCGACGATCAGTTTGCAGTAATAAACTACTACGAAAACTACGATACCATAGGCGATACCATAAACAGTGCTACAAGTATGTTCTATAAGACCATCTCCGCCTATAATGATACCAGCGGAAAGGATTTCTATACAGAGCTTTCAGCAGGCTGCTTCGTTGTAGACGTGGGTTGGAACCAGACGCTTGAAACCTACTTAAGAGCCGCCAACAACGAAATGTATCTGAACATTTTAAGACAGGGCGGTACGGCGGCGGCAAAGGAAAAATCCCCCGACGTAGGCACCTATAAGATGTTTGACGTACTTATAGAAAAGAATCTTTTCACCTACTGCTTCCAGCCTATCGTAAGTGCAAAGACGGGCGATATCTTCGCCTATGAAGCGCTTATGAGAACGGATTCCAGCATTGGTATGAATCCTCTTGAGGTACTTGAAACTGCAAAGAGCTACCGCAAGCTGTATCAGGTAGAAAAGGCTACGATGTTCAACGTTATGAAGCGTGTAGCTGACGATCCCGAGAGCTTTGCCGACAGAAAGGTATTTATCAATACCATCCCCGGCAACTTCCTGAACGAAGCCGACAGAGCAGAGCTTCACGATATATACGGCGAGGATATGGAAAGATATTTCTTCGAGCTTACAGAAACAAGCTCGGTATCTGACGACGATCTTCGTATGCTCCGTGAATTCGGTAAGAATACGGGACAGATAGCTATCGACGACTTCGGTGCAGGTCACTCGAATATCGTTAATCTGATGCGTTATACTCCCCAGATAATCAAGATCGACCGTTTCCTCATAACAGACATCCACAAGAATAGAAATAAGCAGATGTTTGTAAGCAGTACCATTGATTTTGCCAAGATGAACGGCATCAAGGTGCTGGCAGAGGGCGTAGAAACCTATAACGAAATGAGTACGGTTATAGATTTAGGCGTTGATTATATTCAGGGCTACTACACAGGTAGGCCTTCCGCCGAGCCTGTAAAGGAAATCGATCCTGCGATAAAGAAGGAAATTGTTTTTGCAAATCCTCTTCACGGTCAGGACAGAGATAGTCTTTAAAATCAAAAATCCCGATAAAATCAAAAATCCCGATTCCGTAAGGAATCGGGATTTATATTTAAGCGATATATTTGCCAAGGGCAAATGTGATATCCAGCTTTGCCGGGTGATATTCCGACTTCGTCGGAGTGATATATCGTGCTTCGCACGAAGTTGTGGAATCAATTGCCTTTGGCAATTGATGGATTTTAAATTCCGCCTGCGGCGGCGGGGCGTCCGGGAGGTCGCCCCCTACATTTCCTTTATAAAATCTTGTGGCAATTCAAAATAATAA
>JAFQUH010000105.1 GCA_017408635.1 Ruminiclostridium sp.
AGCGTCCTTCTTTCTGACGCTGGGTGACTGGTCGGCAAGTACGTGCCAGTCAACGATAACGTACATATCAAGGGCAATACAGAGATTGATACCCTTTCGTACCAGAGCCTCGTGCTGAAGCATTGCAGAGCCGGTATAGCCTTCGCTTGCACCTGTGTACATTGCAAGTCTTACTACGTTTGTGTTCCAGTCGTCACGGAGCGTCCTGAAAGCGCCCTCGTTTACAAAGGCGGGGAACCAGCCGATGCCGTGGGTACTCATGCCCTTAAGCTGATATGCATTGCCGTTCTTATCCACAAGCTGTGAGCCCTTTACCGATAACTGACCGTGAACTGATACGGGTGTAGAGCCGTCGGGATCAGCGGGTGCAGGAGGTACTGTTTCAACAGGCTTTGAGGTAGTGGTTGTCTGGGGTGTATCGTTATTTCCGTTATCTGCGGGAGCGTCGGTAATAGAAGTATGACTGCCGTTGAATTTAATATCGGAGGGTGTAAACTCCTTTGGTGAGCTGAAATTAAAGCCGAAGCTGATATTTCCGCCGTTTGCAACCGTACCGTTATAGCTTTCGTTGGTAACGGTCAGCGTTGTGCCGTTTACCGAATACTTGGCATTCCAGCCTGAAATGATTTCAAAGCCGTCAGGTACTGTAACAGTAGCGGTCCAGCCTTCTATCTGCTTACCTGAATTATTGGTAATAGTTACGTCATAGCCGCCGCAGTAGTTACCGCCCTCCTGCCAGGTGTTGCTTAATTTCCAGGCAGAGTTGTAGTCGCTTTCGGGAGCAGGTTTTTCTGTTTCAGACTTTTTGGTGGTGGTAGTGCTTGCCTCGGTTTCGGGCTTGCTCTCCTCGGTTTCGGGAGCAGAGGATTCCTCCTCCGTCTTGCTGGTTTCTGATTCTGTCTTGCTTGTTTCAGCTTCAGAGCTTTCAGGCTTTTCAGCATCTGATGATTCCTCGGCAGAGGAATCGGAATCAGAGCTTCCGCCCTCGGTATTACTGCTTTCTGAAATGCTTATATTACTGTTGCCGTCTGCAGAGCTTGTATCGGCAGGTGAATTGTTACAGCCTGAAAAAAGCATTGAGCATGCAAGTATCAGAGCCGTAAGTCTTATCTTCTTTTTCATTTCTTTTCCTTTCGTTTATGAATTTATTTGAAATTATATACTTATAATATACCGATAAAAGAAATTTGTCAAGGAAAATTACCGAATTATATTGCATATAAAGAGATTTGGGGTTATAATTATAGATAAGGCTATAGCCAAAAATAAAAAGGATGGTTTAAAACATGACAGAATTCAGATACGACACACAGCTTTTAATCGAAGGCGAGGGACTTGACGAGGATGAAATCTACGATTATTTCGTAGAAAACTTCAAGGGTGACAGTCTGCTTGCGGTAGGCGATGACGATCTTATCAAGATCCACTATCACACAAACGAGCCCTGGAAGGTGCTTGAATACTGCGCTACTCTCGGCGAGATATTCGATATCGTTGTAGAGGATATGGACAGACAGTCAAGAGGATTAAAGGGGTAATAAAAAAACCTTCTCCCTCGGGAGAAGGTAGCACCACAAGGTGACGGATGAGGGGTTTATGCAAACCCCTTTTTTTATTTATTCCGTTTCCGCCAGTTGTCCTATGAAGATTGCGGGGGAGGTGCCTATGATAAGACCGTCTTCTGTTACGCCGTTATGCTCGCCGTTCCATTTGCAGAGCTTTCTTTTCCAGTCTACCTCGTCGGTGGCAACCAGATTGCCATCTGCGTCAAAGGTGGCTTCAAGCTGAGGTACAGCCGTACCGGCTTCGTTAAAATACGCCGCTCTTACGTAGCCGCCTGAAACGGCAAACCATATATAACCGCTTGTAAGGTCGGGGAAATAATTCATCATTTCAAGAGAAATGAGATTCTGTGGCTTGTTCACGTTGTCGGATACCTTATCCGCCGATGACATCGCCGTACCTGCCACAGTCCAGTCAACGTCGCCTACGTTTAAAAAATTATCCGTATCGGAAACCGTAGTCTTCCAGGTCACCGTGCCGGTGGCGTTTGATATCTCCACCTTTATAATAGAGGTGGCTGAGGGCGTCGGCATCATACCGTGGCCATCGGCGTCAAGCTTTGTAAGAGTCTGGGATAACGCCTCGCTCATTTCATTTGCCGCCTTGTTGGCACTGGTTATCTGCGAATCACGGACAAAGCCTATCATAGTAGGAACAAGTATTGCGGCAAGCACGCCGATTATTGCGATTACAACGATAAGCTCCACTAAAGTAAAGCCCTTGCTTCTGCTTATTCTGTTCATATATTTCCTCCGTCAGATAAGTTTAAGTAACTTAATAAATTTATCATAGCATAATATTCCATAAATTGCAATACCCCGATGTAAAAAAAGCAAAATAAAACCCCCGATCTTGCGATCGGGGGAAACGTTATACATTTTTTATGTAACTATACAGCTTAAAGCTTTTAATTACGTTGAAGCTGCGCCGCCGGGATTACCAAGTGCAAGAGCGGGAGCTGTACCTACTGTTAAACCAGCAGAAGAGATACCAGCTGTCTTTTCATCCCACTTAGCAACCTTAGTTGTCCAGTTAACGTTAGCTGTAGCCTTAAGAGCACCTGTTGTTGCGTCGTATGAAGCACCGCAGATGTCGCCGAGGTTTGCTGCAGAAGAAGCGTCAGCTGTATAAACAACTGCTTCTACGTGACCAGCCTTAGCGTATGCCTTAACATAGCCGTTCTGGATGTCGGGGAAGAGTGTCATAAGCTTGATGGAGAGAAGGTTAACAGGAGCGTTAGCCTGTACGATAGCTGTAGCGGAAGCATCGCCAGCCTTCATAGCTGCTGCTGCGTTTGACCACTTGATGTTGCCGGAATCCTTGAAGCTAGCTGCTGCGGAAACTGTTGTTGTCCATTCGCCGCTTGAAATCTTGATTTCGATTTCAGAAGTGGATGTGTTTGCCTGAAGCATACCGTAACCCTTAGTATCGCAGTCTGTTAAGAACTGTTCGATCTGATCCTGGAAGGATGCTGCAGTAGAGTTAGCTGATGTTACTCTTGAAGAAGTAACGAAGCCCATCATTGTAGGAACTAAGATTGCTGCTAATACGCCGATGATAGCGATAACAACGATAAGTTCTACGAGAGTAAAGCCCTTCTTGGCTTTAAGCTGCTGTAATTTCTTTATCATGGAAATTACCTCCTTAAAAAAATAGAATAAAAATTTGTTTATGTTTAACAGTCTACGCTGTTAAATCCTTGACAATATAGCATGCATCCTATTTATTGATGTTTGCTGTAACTATAGAATACCATATCTACAGAGAAAATGCAATAGTTTTTACCAAAAATTTGTCTAATTTTTTAAATTTAGTGAAAAATATATAGTCACAATTTCTACAAGATGTGCATATTGCACAGTTTATGTAACGAATTACACGCTTGTAAACGGGAATTTAACTGAATTAACGTTAACAAAGTCTTTCCCTATAGAATTCCGTTGGCATTTTTTCGGTTATATCTTATATTAAAAGGTATATATTTATACCTTCGTTCCGCAGACCATACAGAAACGGGCGTCATCCGCAAGCTCAGCCTTGCAGTTGCTACAGAGCTTCTTCTGTTCTCTTGCGGGAGTACCGCAATTCATACAGAAGGCGCCGCCGTTCAGAGCCGTGCCGCAGTTCATACAGAACAGAGGCTTGTCGTTTGTTACCGTGTTTTCCGCAGGGGGAGCAGCCACCAGATTCAGTATCTTGGCTTCGTCAATGGGCTTTTCTACCGTTTCAGCCGCTACGGGTGTTTCTGCCACTTCTGTGGGCACTTCCTTCACTTCAGCGGAAATGTTCTCTGCTTCTGCGGGAGTATTTTCTTCCGTTACGGGTGTTTCTGCCACTTCTGTGGGAGCTTCCTCCACTTCAGCAGGAATGTTCTCTGCTTCTGCAGGTGTATTTTCTTCCGCTACGGGTGTTTCTGCCACTTCTGTGGGTACTTCCTTCACTTCAGCGGGAGTATTCTCTGCTTCTGCGGGAGTATTTTCTTCCGCTACGGGTGTTTCTGCCACTTCTGTGGGTACTTCCTTCACTTCAGCGG
>JAFQUH010000106.1 GCA_017408635.1 Ruminiclostridium sp.
ACCTGCGGGTATAGACGACGGTCAGACCTTATGTGTAAGAGGCGAGGGCAACAGCGGTACGAACGGCGGCTCAAAGGGTGACCTTTACGTGCGCATTACAGTCCGTAAGGATCCTTTATTTGAGCGTAAGGGCTTTGACGTATGGTGTGAGATTCCCATCACCTATACTCAGGCGGTGCTTGGTGATACACTTACGGTACCTACCATTGACGGAAACGTTACCTATAACATTCCCGAGGGCACTCAGGCGGGCACAGTATTCCGTCTTAAGGGCAAGGGTATAAAGAAGCTCCAGCGTGAAGGCAGAGGCGACCAGATGGTAAAGGTATTTATCGAGGTCCCCAGAAAGCTCACAAAGAAGCAGAAGGAAGCTCTCGAAGCCTTTGAGAATGAGCTTACCCCCGCAAACTATGAAAAGAGAAGCAGCTTCTTCGATAAGCTGAAGCAGTTCGGCGAGGATATCAAGAAGAGCTTTACAGGTTGATGAAATATAAAACCAAAACGTTAATACCTGCAAGAAATGCTTCTTGCAGGTATCAGTGTGTAGACAAAGTCATTTGTCTACATACTGTCAGACGATGAAAAACGCACGCAGACGAGGAAACTGACGCTGTCGGCATACGGGTTGTATGGTAAGCGTCAGTTGACGAAGTAAGAAAAATGCTTTTAGAGAGCCGTTTAAGGCTCTCTAAAACTTTTGTATCAACATTTATATACGCTCGCAAGATAAGTACAAAACTTTATGCATTTTTGCGGTGCGTGAGTTTGTCTTCAGTCTGATACCTGCAAGAAATGCTTCTTGCAGGTGTTTTTTTACTTCACTACTTGAAATATTTCTTCGGATGTGATACAATAAAATTATGCATAATGCCAAAGGTGGTGATGTGATGTCCACAAGAAAAAAGATAGCTTTTATTCAGGCAATGCCCGAGTCTATGTACGCTCACAGGCTATGTGAGGGAATCTTTTCACAGTGCTATAAATATGATTATGACATAGCTGTGTTTTCTTCTCTTCTTCCCGTGTGCAGTACTCATACAGGTTATCTGAACGGAGAAATAAATATATACGAGCTTATAAATTTCGATAAGTTTGACGGCGTTATTATTGATACAGTGTCTATAACAGAGGATCAGATAACGTTTTTAAAGGATATCCTCTTAGAAAAGCTTCAGAAGGAATGTAAAAAGCCGATAGTATCCCTGTATCTTCCTCTTGGCGATTATCACGTAGAGCATAGCAGTGACTCCGAGATGATAAGGTGCATCACCGAGCACGTTATAGTTCATCACGGCTGTAGGGATATATATTTTTTAAGCGGAATGAAGGGCTACCCCGTTTCGCTTGAAAGAGAAGAGCCTTTTAAAAAGACGCTTGCAGAGCACAATATCCCCTTTGATGACAGTAAGATGTTTTACGGCGATTTCTGGTACAGCGGCGGTAATGCTCTGGCTGAAAGAATTGCAAGCGGCGAGGTGCCAAGACCTGAGGCGATAGTATGTGCCAGCGATCATATGGCGATAGGACTTGTAAAAACACTTGTGAAAAACGGGATAAGAGTGCCTCAGGATGTTATTGTAACAGGCTTTGACGCAACTCAGGAGGCGGCGTTATCCGAGACTTCAGTAACCTCCTGCGAATCCAACGCCCAGAAGGCAGCGGCAAATGCGGTTGACAAACTTGTCAGCATAATTGAGCCGGGACGTGAAATAATCCCCTATGAGATGGACTCGAAAAAATTTATACATGAGGGTATGAGCTGTGGTTGTCAGCCTGACTTCCTTCATTCTACACGAAAATTCAAGGAATCCTTCTATTTCAAGAATATAGATTATACCGACGAAACCAGTCTTCACGATATAAATATAGGCCTGCTTATGGAGGGATATCTTGCCGAAAGACAGATGGAGGCAAGCAATCCCGAGGAGTGCCTTCGCGCTATACATCTCGACACTTATTATTTAAGACCTTACAAGAATTTCTATATGTGTCTGAGAGAAAACTGGCTTGATATTCCTGACGTTGTAGGAAAGGGTTATCCTGAAAGGATGATGCTTGCTGTCAGAGCAAGTGATGTCGAGGATTCAGGCTTTTACAAGAAGGATGATTCCGTGATATTTGATACGGAGCTTATGCTTCCTGCATTATGGGAGGACAGAAAAGAGCCTTCCGTCTTCTATTTTGCTCCTCTTCACTTCAAGGAAAAATCCTACGGCTACGTGGCGCTGGAATGCGATTTGTTACAGAGAAAGAAGCTGAACGTAGTTCACCGTAACTGGATAAGATTTATAAACAACTCTCTGGAAATGATCTCTACAAGATACAGACTTACGGTAGCTTCTGTCCGTGATGAAATGACGGGTGCATATAACCGCCGTGGCATGAACGAAAAGCTTGACGCTATGCTGAAAAGTGCAACGGCTGATGACGTTCTGTACGTTTACGTAATCGATATGGACGGACTTAAGGGTATAAACGATACCTATGGACATAACGACGGCGACTTCGGTATTACGGCAGTATGCAGTGCGGCAATGAGCATAACCGATTCGGATTCCATCTGCATAAGAGCGGGCGGTGATGAATTTTACGTTATCGGTATCGGAAGAAACGGCAACGCCGTTGACAGATCGGCAGACTTCAACAAGGCTCTGAAAAAGATAAACGATAACAGTAAAAAGCCTTATCAGGTATCGGCAAGTATCGGCTATTGCAGTGCGCCTATGAGCGAAAATCCCGATATTGATAAGCTGATATCCGAGGCGGATATATCAATGTATATAACAAAAGCGGCAAAGAAGAAAAGACTTGTCGGATTAAAATAAAAAAGGAAGGTAATAATTATGCCATTTATAAATATCAGGACAAATACACAAATTTCCGATGAAAAGAAATTACAGGTAAAGGATGCTATGGGAAAGGCTATCACAGCTATCCCCGGCAAGACGGACGCCTGGCTTATGGTAGGCATCGAGCCTTGTCAGACACTTTATTTCAAGGGTACGGAAGAGCCCTGCGCTATGGTGGACGTGGATATTTTAGGCACGGCACAAAGCTCTGATTTAAGCAATATGACTGCCGAGGTTTGTAATGCTCTTGAGAGCATTCTCGATATCTCTCCCTCAAGAATATACGTTAAATATTCCTCTACAAAGGACTGGGGCTGGAATGGCGGAAATTTCTGATATTTCTGAAATTATCGGTGATGATGAGGTGATTTTTTCCTTCCGTTCGCTTTTTTCCGAAAAGGAATACAAAAGCATGGTCTACAGGACAAGAGAACGGGAGCGACATATCCGCAGTATATTTATGGGCATAGCGGCAATACTCTGCGTGGTTATCGGACTATGTACCGACAAAATGAGAATGGTTGCCTTTGCGGCTTTTATGGTTGTATGTATTGCCTATAATTATATACAGCCTCTCATCGTTACAAATAAGCATATAAAAAGCCTTCGTGAAAAGTACGGCACGGCGGAGCATATCACCACCTGTTATTTTATAGAAGACGGCGTAAAGGTCATAATTGAAGAACGAGGTATAGCGATATACCCGAAATATGAGCAGCTTACAAGACTCTATATAAAGGGCGGTTGGATGTTCTTCTGTGCGGAGAATCTGCAGGGCTTTTACGTAAAGCGCAGTAATGAAGCTGATGTGGATGCTATAAGGGATTTTATGAAGGAGAAGAATCCATCGGTAAAGATAATGAAATAAATCTGAAAGGCGTTCAAATCGAAATTTGAATGCCTTTTTTTACGTGAGAAGCTATCGTTAAATTGTAGTTTATCGCTCCGCTCGGGATTATTGTAGCCCCAATCCCCCTAACCCCCTTTCCCCTGAGGAAAGGGGGAAAAATCGGGGGCTACCGCCCCTGCGACCTTGTTTGGGGCTTTGCCCCAAACCCCGTGTAATATGGAGATTGCGAGTCTTTTATTATTTTGAATTGCCACAAGATTTTATAAAGGAAATGTAGGGGTCGGCGAGTAGTCCGTAAGGACTGCGGCACCCTTTAGGGTATGTCCCCTGACGCCCCGCCGCCGAAGGCGGAATTTTAAATCTATCCACCGAAGGTGGATTCCACAACA
>JAFQUH010000107.1 GCA_017408635.1 Ruminiclostridium sp.
GAAATGTCGAAGGAGCAGCTTGTTACAAGAATGCTCTCCAGCGAAGGAAGACTGCCCAGTGAAGTTATGAAGACCGGCAGACTTACGACTGCACAATGGAAAAGCCTTGCGGATACTGCGGCTATACTTTCAGGCTTCAATATGTATATAGACGATACCTCTGCCTGCACGATAAACGAGATAAAGGCAAAGCTCCGCAGAATCGACAATTTAGGTCTAGTCGTAATCGACTATCTGCAGCTTATGTCATCAGGCAGAAAGGATCTTAACAGAGTAAACGAGGTTTCTGAAATCACAAGAAATCTTAAAATTATGGCGAAGGAGCTTAACGTTCCCGTTATCTGCCTTTCCCAGCTTGCCCGTTCAGCTGAAAAGAAGGAGGATAAGACTCCTATGCTGTCTGACCTTCGTGACTCGGGTTCTATCGAGCAGGACGCCGATATCGTACTTTTCTTATACAGAGATGGCTATTACGAAAAGGACAAGGAAGATCAGAGAGCCTGCAAGTGTATCATTGCTAAAAACCGTCATGGTGAAACAAGAGATATAAACATGATGTGGGACGGACAGTATACAAGATTTACCGACGTGGAGTACGTTCATAAAGATGAAAGAGAAGGTTAAAAGCACTATTTCGAAGTTTGATATGCTGACAGACTGCCGCAAGGTAACGGTTGCCTTAAGCGGTGGTGCAGACAGCGTAGCGCTTCTTTATTCACTTTATCTGCTGAAGGAGGAGCTTGGTATCTCCCTTTCAGCCTGCCACGTAAACCACAATCTGCGTGGTGAAGAAAGCGACGGCGACGAGCTTTTTGTAAGAAGACTATGCAGGATGCTGGATATTCCGTTATACGTAAGGAATATAAGGGTATCCGACTACGTGGGAAAGCACGAAAGCATTGAGCTGGTTGCCAGAAGGATAAGATACAGCTTCTTTTCGGAGCTTGGAAACGACAGAATTATAGCTACCGCCCATACCGCCTCTGATAACTGTGAAACGGTGCTGATAAATCTTATAAGAGGCACTGCCCTTTCGGGTATGTGCGGTATTCCCCCGAAAAGGGATAACGTAATAAGGCCGCTCATAGACTGTACAAGAGAGGAAATTGAGCAGTTCTGCCGTGAAAATTCTCTGGGCTACGTTACAGACAGTACGAATCTTTCGGATGATTACACAAGAAACAAGTTAAGACTGGGTATAATCCCAGAGCTTAAAAAGATAAATCCGTCACTTATGGCAGCGGTGGGAAGAATGAGTCAGGCGGCGGCTCTTGACGATAAGTATCTCGATAAGCTGGCTTCAGACGAAAAAGAGAAAGCCTGTAAAGACGGGAAATATTACGTTCCTGCGCTTTGCAGTCTTGACGAATGTATATTAAGGCGGGTTGCCACAATGATACTTGAAGAGAATGATATTCCGACAAGTACGCTCACTATAACAAAAACTGTACAAATAATAAAAGACGGAAAGGGTAAAATAAATCCGTGCCAGTTTAAATTCGTACAGATAAGGAAAAAACATCTTTTTGTGGTAACAGATGAAACGAAATTCCGTAAAATCTGACAGCAAATATGTAAAGCGGGTGAAGAAAAGCTGAAATTAGTTCTTTCTTTGTTGCAATTGATGGCAATATATGATATACTAAATTGAGCTATTCCGTAAAACAAAGAAATATTTTCTGTTTATTTATACTTAATTCATAAAAATAAAATATGATAATGATAAGGAAGTCAAAAATGCATAAGGATATAAAAGAAATTATTTTTTCCGAGGAACAGCTCATTCAGAGATCCAGGGAGATCGGAGAGCAGATAACAAAGGATTTTGAAGGTGAAGAAGTACTGCTGGTCGGTATTTTAAGAGGCTCTATCCTCTTCTTTGCCGACGTTATGAGAAATATCGATCTTGACTGTAAAATCGACTTTATGGGCGTAAAATCCTATGACGGTACTGTTTCCAAGGAGCTTACCATAACAAAGGATCTGTCAGAAAATATCGAAGGAAAGAATATAATACTTGTCGAAGACATTCTTGATACGGGTAAAACTCTTGCGTTTATCAAGAGAGAGCTTGCAAAAAGAAATCCCAAGAGCATCAGCATATGCACCCTGCTTGACAAGAAGATAGAAAAATCCGAAGAGGTAAAGGCACAGTACATAGGCTTTGAAGTGGATAACGTATTCGTAGTAGGCTACGGACTTGACTATTCACAGAAATACAGAAATCTCCCTTATATCGGAGTTATCAAGGAAGAAGCCATCTGATCAGCTTGTGAAGAACAAAAACATATAAACACGAAAGGAAACACAGAAAACATGAATCATGGAAGCAACAAATTCAAGGGCGTTTTCATATATATCGCAGTAATTCTGTTACTTGTGATAGGTATGGTTACAATGCTCCGAATGTCAACTCCCGGAACAGTCCCCAAGAAGTATTCGGACGTAATTTCACAGTTTGACAATTACAACGTTACCGAATATACTCTTGATTTAGGCTCCGGCGCGCTCACCTACAAGACAAAGGACGGAAAGCAGGACAAATACACCGTTCCCAACGTAAACTTATTCTTACAGGATACAATAGAGTACAGAAAGAATTATAACGAAAAGAATCCTGATACTCCTCTTATCGAGGACTTCTATCCCATTTCGGATAATTCCTTCCTCTTAAGCTTCCTCCCCTACCTTTTAATGATTGCCTTAATGATAGGCTTTACCTTCGTTATCATGCGTCAGGCGGGCGGCGGCGGAAAAATGTCGCAGTTCTCAAAGGCAAACACCAAAAATCAGACCAGCGGCAAGAAGGTTACCTTCAAGGACGTTGCGGGTGCTGACGAGGAAAAGCAGGAGCTTGAAGAGATCGTTGACTATATGAAGAACCCCAGGAAGTATCAGGCTCTTGGTGCAAGAATCCCCAAGGGTGTACTTCTTATAGGCCCTCCGGGTACAGGTAAGACCTTACTCGCAAAGGCGGTTGCAGGCGAAGCGAACGTTCCCTTCTTCTCGATATCAGGTTCAGACTTCGTAGAAATGTTCGTCGGCGTCGGTGCGTCCCGTGTAAGAGATCTTTTTGATCAGGCAAAGAAGAATACTCCTTCCATTATCTTTATAGACGAAATCGACGCTGTCGGCAGACAGAGAGGTACAGGTCTTGGCGGCGGTCACGATGAACGTGAGCAGACCTTAAACCAGTTACTTGTTGAGATGGACGGCTTTGGTGATAATCAGGGTATTATCGTTATGGCGGCTACCAACAGACGTGACATCTTAGACCCTGCTCTGCTCCGTCCCGGCAGATTTGACCGTGAAATTATGGTTAACTACCCTGACGTAAAGGGCAGAGAGGAAATTCTGAAGGTACACTCAAAGAACAAACCTTTAGCTCCCGACGTGGATCTTAACGTAATTGCAAAGACAACACAGTATTTTACAGGTGCAGACCTTGAAAATCTTCTCAACGAGGCGGCTTTACTTGCGGCTCGTGATAACAGACATGCCATCACGGAAGGCGATATCGAGGAAGCTACCTTAAAGGTAATTGCAGGTCCTGAAAAGAAGTCACATATCGTTACAGAGCGTGACAGAAAGATTACTGCATACCACGAGGCAGGTCACGCCGTTGCGGCATACTATCTGCCTGAATGCGAAAGAGTTCATCAGGTTACAACAATTCAGAGAGGTCAGGCGGCAGGTCTTACGGTATGCCGTCCCGACAATGACGATAACCACGTTACAAAGGGCAAAATGTACCAGAACATAGTTATGACTATGGGTGGTCGTGTTGCTGAAAGTATCAGCTTTGAGGACGTTTGTACAGGTGCCAGCGGCGATATAGAGCAGGCTACAAAGCGTGCAAGAGCAATGGTTACACAGTACGGCTTCTCTGAAAAGCTCGGTCCCGTGCTTTACGGCAGTGGCTCCAGCGAGGTATTCCTCGGCAGAGATTACGGTCATACCGCACAGTACAGCGAGGATACCTTAAATCTTATCGACAGCGAAATCAAGAGAATCATCACAGAGGCTTATGACGAGTGTAAGAAGATTCTTACCGAACACAGAGATCAGCTTATCAAGGTTGCAGAATACCTTATCAAGCACGAAAAGATCGACGGTGACGACTTCTATAAGCTGATGGCTGGCGAGGAAATAGGTGCTGACAAGACAGAAGCTCCTGCTCCCGAAACGGAAGAAAATACAGAATCTTCCGAAAATGGCGATAATAACGAATAAAATACACAAAAAAACTGCTTAATACTGTAGTAATTTGTAGTGTTAAAGTATTTACAAATCGCAAAAAAAATGGTATAATGTAAAGTGCTATATTGTATGTATAGCACTTTTACTTTTTTTATTTCAAGGATAAAAGCTATGGATTATTCAAAGGTAACAGTCGTAACAGGACATTACGGCTCGGGTAAAACCAATATTTCGGTAAATATGGCGCTGGAGCTTGCAAAGAGAGGCGAAAAGGTAACGGTAGTAGACCTTGATATAGTAAATCCCTATTTCCGTACCGCTGACTTTGAGGAGCTTTTTAAAAGCCACGACGTAACACTTACCGTACCGATGTACGCAAACTCAAACCTTGATATCCCTGCTCTGAACTTTGATATCCGCAGTATAGCAGATAAGGAAGGCTATATCATAATAGACGTGGGCGGTGACGACGAGGGTGCGAAGGCACTCGGCAGATACCTACCGGTATTTAAAAATCACGATACCACGATGCTTTACGTAATAAACTGCTACAGATATCTTACAAAGGAGCCCCATGAAGCGTTACAGCTTATGAAGGATATAGAATTTGCTTCAGGTCTTAAGTGCGGAGGAATTATCAATAACTCTAATTTAGGAAATGAAACCGACAAGGATACAATGAAGAATTCCCTTGCTTACGCAAAGGCGGTAAGCGAAGCGGCAGGACTTCCTCTGGTGGCAAACTGCTGTAAAGCGGAATACTGCGAGGGTATAGACAAGGCATATCCCGTTGAGGTATACGTAAAGAAGCTCTGGGAAGAGTTTGAAAATTAAAACAGAATTTAACCGAAAGGTTAATATAAATTAAAACACTATTTCCCGAAAAGGAAATTCAGATTACGAAAGGAAAGGTCAGAACAATGGCTAAAATGAAGGTTGACTTTGACCGCTGCAAGGGTTGTGGGCTTTGCACCACATCATGTCCCAAGAAGATTGTGGAACTGCAGACGGAAAAACTGAACAAAAAGGGCTATTATACGGCAGTATGCATTGACGACGATGCTTGCATCGGTTGTGCATTATGTGCGGTTATGTGTCCCGACTGTGCAATCACAATAGGAGGTGACAACTAATGGCAGAAAAGAGCTTAATGAAAGGTAACGAAGCGTTAGCAGAGGCTGCCATCAGAGCAGGCTGTAAGTGTTTCTTCGGCTATCCTATCACTCCTCAGACAGAAATCTCTGCATATTTATCAAAGAGAATGCCCAAGGTTGGCGGTGTATTCTTACAGGCTGAAAGTGAAGTTGCGGCTATCAACATGGTTTATGGCTGTGCAGGTTCAGGTATCAGATGTATGACGTCCTCATCCTCTCCCGGAATTTCTCTTAAGACAGAGGGTATTTCCTACATAGCAGGTGCAGATCTCCCCTGCGTTATCATCAACGTACAGAGAGGCGGCCCCGGTCTTGGTGGTATTCAGCCTTCTCAGGC
>JAFQUH010000108.1 GCA_017408635.1 Ruminiclostridium sp.
GGCTACCGCCCCAAGCCCCGTTTATATCGATGTTTGTAGGCAATTTACCACCTTGCTTTTAATTATCACCTTAATGTAGGGGGCGACGAGCAGAATTGCGG
This sequence comes from Ruminiclostridium sp., assembly GCA_017408635.1. Taxonomy (GTDB): domain Bacteria; phylum Bacillota; class Clostridia; order Oscillospirales; family Ruminococcaceae; genus Ruminiclostridium_E. Next base: position 102 of record JAFQUH010000108.1, read on the forward strand.
CGCCCTTCAGGGCAATGAAACGTCCCGTTTATATCGGCATTTGTGGGTGATTTAACAAATTGAAACAACCACAAATGTTTATCCCCGCCGTCAACGAGATTACGCCGACCACAAACATATTTAAAGGCGGAATTGCCCACGGCGGCACGCCGTCAAACCGAAATTTGTCAATCATCAAAAATCGCCCACGATTTTTTTCGTGGGCGGTTTCTTATTTATCAGTTATACTTTTCAAGCCAGATGCTTGCAACGTCGAGTGCCTCATAAAGACTACCTCTTTCGCTGGTCTTTGCAATAAGCTCGGTTACGGGTACTGTGGGATCTGTGTGCATAAGCTGAACTCTTGTCTTATCCGCAATCTCAAGGTCCTTTACCTTACGTGTAGATAAGATTGTCAGCATAGCCACAAACTTATCTGACATATTGCCGAAATAAAGCTCGTTACCCTTTCTCACAAGGGGAAATCCCTTATAGCTGAAAAATTCCTGCTGTGTCATATATAACCTCCACCGCCGCACAAACGGTGTATTGAAAACTCCGATCCCTGTGCGCTTATTTAGGTCGGATTTTAAGAAATGCCGTATCAGAAATCCATAAAGATCTCGCCGCCGTTAAGTAATGCTTCAAGATTCTGTATAAGTCTTGTGCCGTACATCTGGCGTACCTTATATCTTACATCTCCGTTTACAACGATTATACAGGTTCTGTCCTGCTCGGAGGAATAAAGCTCTACTACGTCCTCGCCCTCGTCATCCTCACGATAATCGTAGGTAAAGCCGCCTACAAATTTATTATCGGGTGTCAGAGGCTCGTTGTATATCTCCTCGGCATAAGCGGATAAAAGATACTGATAGAAGCTGGTGAACTTCGCTCTTTCTACAGTCTTGCCGTTATACTCAATACTGTTCTTGTCGGCGTCACCGATGATCTTGAATTCGTATTCCTTACCCTCTGCATCCTTTACCGTTACGTCATCCACGTAGTAGATATAAGGCGTAAGGAAGAGTCTGTAGAGAATATCCTCGGGCTGAATCGTAAGCCAGGGTAGACTGTCGGGAGCAAATACGTATATTACGTCCTTGTCTGAAAGCATACCGTAGTAGCCTGTTACAGTCTTTACCTCCTTGTCCGTTTCTTCATCCTTTTCGGTATGATAGAGAGGGGCGCCGATATATAGCTTTGTAAGCTCGCTACCGTTCTTTACCATAGTAACGGTGCAGGAGGGAGAATCAAAGCCGTACTTCTTCTTATCGTCGTCGGTGGGCTTTACAGCCACAGCGTCGATAGCGGAAAGCTCGAACATTCCGTATACTATATCCATATCCTTTTCGTCATCCGCAAGGATATTGTTATGGCTGGACATTGCATAGCCTACGTAAACGGATACGAATTCCTTATCCGTTTCCTCGGGGAGCTTGTCAAGAACTAAATCCTTATCAAAGTCAGGTCTTTCGATACGGATACGGTCTACTGAATCGTTCTGTGCATTGTAGGTGGGCATAAGTCCGGTAAGCTGAACGTAATCCAGCTCCTGCGAAAAGGCAAAGCTCATATTACCGTTAGCTACAAGATATACCGCATTGCTGTCCTCGGTCTTGAAGTACCAGGCGTTTTCGCCTAAATTCTTCATACCGACAATGGCTTTTACAGGCTCGTGCTTGTTATCCTTGAAGGTCATTGAAAGAGTTGCGGTGGGCTTGTCAAAGCCGTACTTTGAAAGGTCCTCTGCATTCTCTTCAACCATCATCTTGGCTTCAATAACGCCTGCGTCACCCATTGTCGCACCGTAGGCGTCATTGTTGGCATATTCCTCGGGGATATCCTTTGTACCCCACTTCTGACTGCCTAAACGGTCAATGGTGAATTCGTCTGTTTCATTCTTTATTGTAAGGGAAAGGATATCGTCCGTCTTATAGGAGAATACCGATACCTTTGTAGATTCCTCGGAGGAGGTGCTGCTGGTGGTACTGTCCACAGGATTTGTCAGCACAAGTGCAAGAGCTGCGGCACCAAGCACCGCAATTCCCGCCGCCGAGGCTATAAGAATCTTTGCATTCTTTTTCATTTATTATCCTCTTAATATTACTTGTGGATTCTTCTTGCCCAGATAATGATACCTGCGATAATAAGAGCAAGGGGAAGAATTACTATGAAAATAACTACTAAAGTTGTCTTCTGTGCCTGATTGATTTCGTAGGTTGTTGTCTGGTAGGACTTGGGAGTGAGTGTGATGCCCTCTTCCTTGTCACAGCTTACGTTGAAGATATTCATAATAAACTGTGCATTGTTTACCTGGGGAGAAGCGAGGAAGGATGCGTTGAGCAGCTCCATACCACCCAGAGTAACTATACGGCTTGAAACGGGGATATTACCGCCCTCAAATCTTGTCTTTGCAGACTGTACTACAACGCCGTAGGACTTTCTCACGTCATCTTCACCGGGTGCCCAGTTGTCACCTGCGTCCTGAGGTTTTATAACTGCGCCTGCGTGAGTGGAAAGAAGAATCTGCGTCTGCATATTGCCGTAGCCTTCCCACTTGGGAATAACTGCACCCATGCTGTCGCCGTGGATGGGAGAATCGTTTGTAAGCACGTCAAAATCAGAGCTTTCCAGCTTTAATACCTGATAGGTTCTTCTTGTCTGATAAGCATAATTATCATCTGTCTGATAAAGCAGTCCCTTTTCTACCTTAAGTCCCCAGTCATCAAGAAGTCCGTCGATGTTGGGAGAATCACCCAGCTTGGGGTTTGAAGCGTAGATGAAGTTCTTGCCGAACTTACCGTTGTTATCAAGCCAGGTATCAATCTTGTTGACTACCTCAACAGAGTAATCCTTGGTAGGACCGAAGCTGAATACAAAGGTGTATTCCTCGCTTATCTTATCTGTAAGAGAAATATCGATCTCTTCTACGATATAGCTGTTCATCTTGAGCAGTTCTTCAAGCACCTGATTCTGTGTTTCGCCAAAGCCTGTAAGTACCGCTACCTTGATAGGATTCTTATCAGATACGTTCATAATAGCTGATACGGTAGCCTGTTCGCAGTTAGCCTCTACCTTATCTATCTGATAATAGCCGTACTGTAAATACTGCTGATTATAGGTGATAGAAAGATAATCGTCCTGACTTAATACCTTTACACGCTTTGTGCTTTTGCTTTCTACCACTATTTCATTTGAAGAAATGGTTTCCTTATAGTTTGCCTGGAAGCCGGGGTTTGCAATAACGTCCACGTAGTTTAACGTGATTCTGTCGTTGCAGTTTGCAATCTTCTTGAGTATTTCGTTTGTCTGATAGAAATACTCGCCTGCACCCGAGAACTTACCCTCGTCATTTGTAACTGTGATAACAATATCGTCATCAACCTTTGAGAGATATTCTGCGGAGCTGTTTTCTATTGTATAAAGACCTGAATCGGTAAGGTCGGCCTGCACGGAGAATCTTTCACCGAGCAGAGTAATAACTACGTTTATAAGCACCACTATAGCAATGCATATAACTGTGAATAATACCGATAAGCCGCCGTACTTCAGCTTTTTATTTCTGAAGGGATTGAGAGTTTTGCCGCTCTTTTCCTTCTTTTCTTTCTTTACCGCTTCAGAAGGCTTTACTTCTTCTGCGGCAACCTTGTTATTTTCGTTTTTACTCATCCTGCTACTCCTTTCCTTAAATTACGCCCAACGCTTCTTTTCAAGCACTCTGACGGTGAGGAATAAGAATATAAAGGTTACGCTTAAGAAGAAGATAACACTTGATAAACTGAATATTCCGTTTGTGATCTCTGCGTATCTTGAATAAACGGAGATACTGCCGAGAATTGTTTTTACGATACCTGAAGGTACCATTCCGATAAGGGTATCAAGAAGAAGTACCATAAGGTTTATAAAGAAGCTGCCTATTGCCGCTATCATCTGGTTTTCGGTAAGTGCGGAGATGAAAAGTCCGCCTGATACGAATATACCGCCAAGCAGTAAAAGTCCTAACGTGTTACCCCAGATAGGGAGCCAGGAAACCTTCGCAAAGCTGGACATTACAAAGCCGTAAACGGGCATTACTGCAACGCCTGCCGCAAAGATAGCGTATGCGGCTAAAAACTTACCCATAACGATACTGAAAAGGCTTATGGGTGCGGTTAAGGTCAGCTGATCTGTCTTCTGCTTCTTGTCCTCTGATAAAAGACGCATCGTAAGTAAGGGTACGAATACCATAAGTACAATAAACATCAGAAGGAAGGCTGTTGATAAATCTGTCGTTCCCATTTCAAGGGAGAATATCCAGAAGAATACACCTGAAAAGGCATAGAATATAGCAAGGAACACATATCCTAAAGGAGATGTGAAATATGCTTTAAGTTCTCTTTTAAATATTGCAAGCATTTTTTATTTTCTCCTTTCTTTTACTTTCTCTTGCTCTTTTTTTCTTCGTCATCTATGTTGCCGTAGATGTCGCCTGTGGTTATCTTAAGGAAGATTTCCTCAAGAGTAAGCTCGCTGGACTTCATCATAAGTAAGGGATAGTTTCTTGAAGCAAGACGCTTTGAAACCTCTCGTCTTATGTCGTTGCCCTCCTTGGCGTTGAGATAGAACTCGCTTACGCCCGGCTCTACGTTTTCTCTGTTTATGCGCACGTCCTGCATATTGGGAATAGTAGATAAGAGCTTTCTGATTTCAGCAGGGTTGCCCTCTGCTCTGACGATGAGCTTGTGGTCGCCTGAAAGATTCTGTACCAGCTTATCGGAGGTATCATTTGCCACGAGCTTGCCACGGTTGATGATTACTATTCTGTCGCATACCGCCTGCACCTCGGGAAGAATGTGACTGGATAAAATAACCGTGTGATTCTTACCGAGCTTTTTGATAAGAGAACGAATCTCGATTATCTGCTTGGGATCAAGACCTACGGTAGGCTCGTCAAGGATAAGCACGGGAGGATTGCCTACCAGCGCCTGCGCCAGACCTACTCTCTGCTTATAACCCTTTGAAAGATTCTTGATAACACGGTTTTTTACTTCGGTTATCTTTACAAGCTCGCATATCTCACCTAAATGGGACTTTATCGGGAGCTTGCACTTTTTAAGACTGTAAACGAACTTTAAATATTCCATTACAGTCATATCAAGGTAAAGGGGAGGCTGCTCGGGAAGATAGCCTATAAACTTCTTTGCCTTTACCGGATCCTCAAGGATGTCCACTCCGTTGATGAGTGCCTGTCCCTCCGTACTGGAAAGATAGCCTGTGAGGATATTCATAGTTGTGGATTTACCTGCGCCGTTAGGTCCTAAAAAGCCGAGTATCTCGCCGTCTTCTGCTGAAAAGGATACGTTATCCACAGCAGTCTTGGAGCCATAGCGCTTTGTAAGATTTTTAACTTCGATCATTGAACTGCTCCTTAATTGAAGTTTTGCCCATAGGGGCATTTTATCCTTATAAGTTTAAACTGTCAAGGTGATACCTGTGTGATAGCAAGGTGTTTTATTGCTGTGCTGTCATTTTATCCTTATGAAGTTGCTGCTTCAATGCCTCCGTATCCTCGAATTTTCTTTCGGGGCGGATAAAGGAAAGCAGACTCACCTTTATTTTTTGTCCGTATAAATCTCCGTCGAAGCCCAGAATATGAGTTTCAGCCAGAGGCTTATTCTTATAGTTTACCGTGGGCTTTACTCCTATATTTGTGATAGATGGATAAACTCTGTCACCGATAAAAGTAAAGCTCTTATATACACCGAAAAGCGGAGTTACCATATTTTCGGGATACACCTGATTGATAGTAGGATAGCCGAGAGTTCTGCCAAGACGGTTACCGCCCACGACCTTTTCGTATATGGAAAATTCGTAGCCAAGCAGCTTATTCGCCTTTTCCACCTCTCCGTTTTTTATAAGATTCTTTATAACGGTCGAATGTACTATACAGCCGTCGCTGCTGAAGGGCGGAACTATTATCACGTCGATACCGTATCTCTGACATATCTTCTTAAAGCCTGCGGCGTCGCAGTCCGCACCCGCTCCAAGCCTGAAATCAAAGCCGTATACGACGAGCCTTGCGTTCATTATCTTAATTAGAATTTTTGTAACGAAATCCTCGCCCGTGTAGTTTCTGACCGTATCAAAATCGGGAGAATAGATATATTCCACACCTGCCATATCGAGAAGACTCAGCTTAATATCGTTTGAAAGCAGATTCTCGATTTTCTCCCTTTTCGGAAGTGCAGTATCGCTGTGGAAGGTGAACATAGCGGAGTGGAGTCCTTTCTTATCGAAGGTTTCCAGCACCACCTGTATATGCCCTAAATGAAGTCCGTCGAAAAAACCCAGAGCAACTGCCGTAGGTGGTAGCGGTATTAAATTATCGGTAATATCTATCAATGCTCTGCCTCTTTTCAAAAGCTTAATTCAGTACGTTAAGGTATTTTATTCTTATACCCTTTTCATTATCAATAACTGCCGTGCCTAAAAATACTCCGCTCTCGTCATAAACCGAAATATCGGTATTTTCAGGATAGCTTATATTCATTCTGCCCGTGTCCAGCACAACGCCGTTCATGAACATTTTTCTCTGCTTACCGTTCAGCACTACCTTTTCGTAGCCTGAAAACAGTTTTTCCGTGGGGATGATGAGCTTTTCTATATCGTCGGGAGTCATACTGCGGACATCCTCCAGCTCTGTACAGTCTGCAAGAGTAAAGCCGTTTGAGAGAGTTCTCTGAAGGCTTGTCATAACTGCACCCGTACCGAGCTTTGCTCCTATATCGCTTATTATGGTACGGATATATGTTCCCTTTGAGCAATGGATATCAAGTACGCCTGTTCTTTCCTTTTCGTCATAGCTTAAAAGCTCTATCGAATGAACGGTTATAGGTCTTGCTTCTCTTTCTATCTCTATGCCCTGTCTTGCAAGCTCGTACAGCTTTTTTCCTCCCACCTTTACAGCGGAATACATAGGAGGCACCTGCATGATATTTCCCTGCATAGTGCCGACTGCTAAAAGCAGTTCTTCTCTCGTTACCGGCTTATCATTTCCGGTAAGTATCGTTCCCCATATATCCTCCGTTTCAGAGGTGAGTCCCAGCTTAAAGCCTGCCACGTACCTTTTATCAAGGGAGGGTATCAGATCTGCTGTCTTTGCCGCTCTTCCTATGAATATGGGTAAAACTCCCGTAGCCATAGGATCAAGAGTGCCGCCGTGACCTATTTTTCTCGTGCCCGCCGCTCTTCTCGTTATTGCGATAACGTCGAAGGAGGTAAAATCCCGGGGTTTATTTATACAGATCACTCCACAGAGATTGTTGGGATTATCAACTCTGCTCATATCTGTTCTACCGCTTTTTCAAGCACGGGAAGAAGCTTTGCCTTTACAAACTGCAGATTGCCCTCTATAGTACAGCCTGCCGCTCTTGCGTGACCGCCACCGCCGAACACACCGCATACCTCTGCGGCATTTATCTGCTCGGTGCTTCTCATGGATATCTTGAAAAGATTTTCTTCCTTCTGCTTTACGGTAACTCCGAGAACTACTCCCTCTATCTGACGGGGCAGACTTGCAAGTCCGTTGAAGTCCTCGGTATCTACTCTGTCACCGAATTCCTTCATAATATCAAGAGTCAGCCATACGATAGCGATTTTATCATTTCCCGTAAATTCCATATCACGTATTATTCTCTGCTCCAGCTCTATTCTGCCCTTTGACTTAAGGTCGAAAAGCTGATAGTTGATTTCGCCGTGAGGGAAATCGTAAGCCATAAGCTCTCCTGCTATTCTGTGGGTACGGGTTGTGGTATTTGTGAACTTGAAGCAGCCCGTATCGGTTGCGATACCTGTATAAAGGCAGGCGGCAATTTTGCCGTCAAGCTCTGCACCCATTTCAAGAGCTATCTCATAGATAAGCTCGCAGGCAGCCGCCGCATCGGGATCAACAAAGGTATACTGTGCAAATTCCTTGCGGGACTCGTGATGATCTATAGCAAGCAGTATCTTATCGCCGTACTGCTTTTCAAGGGCGCCAAGCAGCTTTGTATCCGCCACGTCAACGCTGACTACGGTTTTTTCGGTAAATTCCTGCTGAACGACCGAGTCTTTGAGATACTGCATACGGCTTACAACGGGATCGGCACAAAGCACCTTTGCTCTCTTTCCCATCTTCTGTAATATTCCGCAAAGACCGTAGCCGCAACCTAAGGTATCTCCGTCGGGATTAGCATGACACAGAATAAGAAAATCATCGTTTTCTAGAAGTATCTGTGCCGCTTTTTTCTTGTCTGTCAACATCCGCTGAATTTCCTTCCTGTATCTGTTATTCTTCTGCCTTATCCTCTGACTCTCTCTTCGGGAGCTTGTTCAGCACCTCGCTTATGTGATCGTAATAATCCAGCGAGTTGTCAGGCAAAAAGATAAGCTCGGGAATTTTTCTCATTTTTATGCGCTGATTGATTCTTTTCTTAAAGAAGCCCTGTGCCGCCTTAAGACATTCTACAGCTTCGGTTGTCTTTTCTCCGCCTTCCAGGGAGGAGATATAGACCTTGCAGTAGGACAGATCGTTTGTAAGCTCGCAATGTGAAACGCTTACAAGTCCGTTTGCTATACGGCTGTCCTTTATATCACGGAGGGCAACGGATATTTCACGCTTTATATCCTCCGATAATCTGCTGATATTGAAGTTTGCCATCAAAACACCTCTTTACTGTGTTTTCCCTGCCGTCCCATTTTTATACGGGACAGCGGCGAAAACTACCGTCAGGTTTAATCTCTGTATTCCTCTGTGATAAACGCCTCGAAGATATCGCCTTCCTTGATGTCGGTGTACTTTTCAAGGGTAATACCACATTCGTAGCCTGCGGCTACTTCCTTAACGTCATCCTTGAAACGACGCAGACCTGCAATCTTATCAACTGCAAGAATGATGCCGTCACGGACAACTCTTACTTCACCATTTCTCTGTACCTTACCGTCAAGTACGTAAGAGCCTGCAACGATACCGACGCTGGACAGCTTCATAACCTGTCTTACTTCTACTCGTCCTGTATCGACCTCTCTGTACTTGGGAGCAAGCATACCCTTCATAGCGGTTTCGATTTCTTCTATAGCATCGTAAATTACTCTGTAGAGTCTGATATCAACACCGTCACGCTTTGCGTTTTCTGCAGCTGCGGGATGAGGTCTTACGTTAAAGCCTACGATGATAGCGTCAGACGCACGGGCAAGCATAACGTCGCTTTCTGTTACGGCACCTGCGGCACTGTGGATTATCTCTACTCTTACTTCTTCGTTTGTGAGCTTTGCAAGGGACTGTGAAACTGCTTCTACAGAGCCCTGAACGTCAGCCTTTACGATGATTGGGAGCTTCTTCATAGAGCCTTCTTCAATCTGTGAGAAGAGGTTATCAAGGCTTACCTTCTTGTAGAGCTTGAACTGTTCTTCCTTGGCTTCAAACTTTCTCTTTTCAACAAGCTCTCTTGCAAGTCTTTCGTCTTCAACTACTGCGAAGTCGTCACCTGCGCTGGGAACCTCTGAAAGTCCCATAATTTCAACAGGAACGGAAGGACCTGCAACCTTTACGGATCTGCCCTTATCATCTCTCATAACTCTTACTCTGCCGAGTGCGGTACCTGCGATAATGATATCGCCTGAATGAAGCGTACCTGACTGTACAAGGATGGTTGCAACCGCACCTCTGCCCTTGTCTATCTTCGCCTCGATTACAACGCCCTTTGCCAGCTTGTCGGGGTTAGCCTTAAGCTCAAGCACGTCTGCAGTAAGATTTACCATTTCGAGCAGATCGTCCATACCCTCGCCTGTCTTTGCAGATACGGGTACGCAGATGATGTCGCCGCCCCATTCTTCGCATACAAGACCGTGTTCTGTAAGCTCCTGCTTTACCTTTTCGGGATTTGCAGTAGGCTTATCCATCTTGTTTATTGCTACGATTATCTGAAGGTTTGCCGCCTTGGCGTGATTTATTGCTTCTACTGTCTGGGGCATGATACCGTCATCAGCCGCAACTACGAGAATTGCAATATCTGTAGCTAACGCACCTCTTGCACGCATTGCGGTAAACGCCTCGTGACCGGGAGTATCAAGGAAGGTGATATCCCTGTCGCCTGCCTTAACTCTGTAAGCACCGATATGCTGTGTGATACCGCCTGCTTCTCCGGCTGTTACGTGAGCATTTCTTATTCTGTCAAGGAGTGAGGTCTTACCGTGGTCTACGTGTCCCATTACAACGACTACGGGTGAACGGGGCTGGAGATTTTCGTCGGTATCCTCTACCTCTTCAAAGAGTCTTTCTTCGATAGTAACTACTACTTCCTTCGTTACCTTTGCACCAAGCTCTTCTGCTACGATGCAGGCTGTATCAAAGTCGATAGTCTGATTTATCGTAACCATTACGCCAAGACCAAAGAGCTTCTTGATAACCTCAGCCGCAGTAACCTTAAGGCGCATAGCAAGCTCTGATACGACGATTTCATCAGGAATCTGCACCTCAAGCTGCTTCTTTCTTGCTCTTTCAAGCTCAAGACGCTTCATCTTCTGTGCCTCGGTTTCCTTCTTCTTGCTGAACTGCTGCTGCTTGCCCTTCTGGGACTTCTGGTTTATCTTCTGCTTTCTTGAATAGTTGTCGTTCTGCTGTCTGCCACCCTCGTGACTTGCGATAGACTCGTACTTTTCGTTGTACTTATCAAGGTTTACGTAGCTACCTCTTGTATCTACGTGCTTTGTAACCTGTTCTCCTCTCTGTACCGCTTCGCCCTTTACGTGCTTTGTGGGTGGTGCGTTTGTCTTGATATTTGCAAGATCGATAACGGGCTGTACGGGCTTCGCCTCTGTCTTTGCAGGCTTGCTATCCCTTCTGTCGCCTCTGTCATTTCTGTCATTTCTGTCGTTCTTGTCAAACTTTCTTTCGCCCTTGTCAAATCTCTTGTCAGACTTATCGCCCATAGGCTTTCTGTCGGACTTTTCGAATTTACCGTCCTGTCTGGCAGGTCTGTCGGTCTGGGGCTTTCTGTCTGTCTTTTCAGGTCTTTCTGCCTTTGCAGGTCTTTCGGATCTTTCAGACTTTGCCTCTTCCTTCTTTGCGGGCTTTTCTGTCTTTTCAGGCTTTGCTTCATCCTTCTTTACAGGCTTTTCCGCCTTTTCAGACTTTGCTTCTTCCTTCTTTGCGGGCTTTTCCGCCTTTTCAGACTTTGCTTCTTCCTTCTTCGCAGGCTTTTCTGTCTTTTCAGGCTTTGCCTCTTCCTTCTTTGCAGGCTTTTCTTCCTTCTTTGCGGAAGCGGAAGCAAAGTAAGCGTTAAAGTCCTTTACCTGATTGCCCTGCGAATATTTTTCCAGTACTATTGTAACTTCTTCCTCGGTAAGAGAAGCCTGTGACTTCTTCTGTACGTCGAAGTATTCCTGTACCGTTGCGGTAATGTCGGCAACGGGTACGTTTAAATCCTTTGCAAGCTCGTTTACACGATATTTTTTATCCATTAACTAATCCCCTTTTTAGGTCAAATATTAAGTTTTTTATTTAAACATAGTAAGACTTCTGAATAAGCCTTCATCTAAGATTGCAATGATGCCCGTTCTTTTTCCGAGAACGGATTTTATTTCGTCCATACCGGCATCTGACTGAAACAACGCCGTGCCGTATTTTTCACACGTGAAGGTTATCTCCTTTAACGTCTTTTCCGAGATATCCTTTGCAAGAGCGACTCCGCACACCTTTGATTTAGGACTCTTTATCTCCTCGCAGACGGGATCGAAGCCGTATATCAATTTTCCGGCTCTGCGACACAGTCCGAGAGTACTTAAAAATCTGGTCATAACGTGTCCTTTCTTATTCGCCCTTTTCGAGCTGTTTCAATAATTCAAGATATATCTCTTCGGGTACTGCACATTTGAGAGAGCGTTCAAGCCCCTTTCTCTTATGTGCCGTTTCCAGACATTCCTTACTGTGACACACGTAAACTCCTCTGCCTGATTTCTTGCCCGAAAAGTCTATGCAGATTTCATTTTCAGGAGTGTGAACAACTCTTATAAGCTGTTTTTTCTCCTTCATCTCATCGCATCCCGCACATTTTCTCATAGGAATTTTTCTGACTGCCAAAGTGACACTTCCTTTCATTATATATTTAATGCCGTTTTTTATCCGTTATTACTCGGAATCCTCGCTGTCGCCTTCAAAGAAGCCGCTTTCGGGACGGATATCTATCTTATAGCCTGTGAGCTTGGCTGCGAGCTTTGCGTTCTGTCCCTTGTTACCGATTGCAAGAGAAAGCTGATTATCGGGAACGATAGCCGTACAGCTCTTTACTTCAGGATCGGGAATTTCAACGCTGATAACGTCGCTGGGCTTTAACGCCTGCTTGATGAATTCTGCGGGATCCTCGCTATAGAATACCACGTCCATCTTTTCGCCTGCCAGCTCCTCACAAACCTTGCTGATTCTCTGTCTGCCGGGTCCTATGCAAGCGCCGAGAGCGTCAACGTCAGGGTTGTTGCTGATAACTGCAACCTTGGAACGCATACCGGGCTCTCTGCTGATTGCCTTTATTTCTACCGTACCATCGAAAATTTCGGGTACTTCTGTTTCAAACAAGCGCTTTACAAGCTCTTTTCTGATTCTTGAGATCTTAAGAGCAGGCTTGTGGTCTGTCTTGGATACACCGAAAACGTAAACCTTTACCATATCGCCTACGTTAAGCACCTCACCGGGAATCTGTTCCTTCTTGAATAAGGGAACCTCGTTACCCTGAAGGTCTACAGTAACGTTTCCTGTCTTAAGGTCTGTACGGACAACTGATACTGTAACTGCCTCATCCTGAAGGCCGCCCCACTGTTCTACCAGCTGTTCTCTTTCTACTTCCTTGATACCCTGCTTGATAATCTGCTTTGCAGACTGGGCTGTGATACGGGCGAAGTGCTTGGTATCGACCTTGATGCTTACCATATCGCCGTACTTCAGCTTTCTGCGGGTGTGCTTTGACGCCTCTTCAATAGTGATCTGGTTTGCAGGATCAACTACCTCCTCGGCAACCTCCTTGCGGATAGTTACCTCAAACTTGTTCTTTTCAAGATCGATATCGAATTTTACGTTTTCACAACCCTGAAAATCCTTCTTGATGGCGTTCATAAGGGCGGTCTGTATCTTTTCTATCAGTACAGAAGGCTCCATACCCTTTTCCTTTGCAAGCAGTGTCAGTGCTTCAAATAGTTCTGTTGTGTTGCTGTTTGCCATTTTTGCTTTATTCCTCCGTTTAATAATTTTCTTAAGATATGCTTATAGATCAAGAGCTATTCTTCTGCATTTAGCCGTATTGAAGGAGAGTGACTCCTTCTCGGTCTGCAGTACGAAATCGCCCGTGCTTTCATCGTAGGAGTCCAATGCTCCGCTATGATAAACGGTCTTTCCGTTTTCATCCTTTACGGCAACCTTTATCGGCTGACCTGCCATCTTCTCAAAGTGGAAGGGCTTTCGCAGAACTCTGTCAAGTCCCGGCGAGCCGACCTCCAGTATGTCGATAAGCTCTAAACAGGGTAGCTTATCCACAGCTTCGTTCAGCGGTGCGGTTATCTCCTCGCACTCGGTATCGTCAATGCCGCCGTCAGCTTTGTCAAAGAGTATCTTCAGCGACCACATCGCACCCTCTTTTTCAAAGATCACGTCCCATAGCTCATAACCATAACGGTCTATTATCGGAGCTACGGCTTCAAGCGTCAGTTTTTCAACGTACTCCGCCTGATTCTTTTTTCCGCCTTTTTCCTTAGCCAATTAACTGCCTCCTTTTCAAAAAGCCCGTATATAAACTAAAGACCGAGATGAACTCAGTCTTTAGCCTAAAATATTCTACTTTAGAATTATATCACATCAAACCCGCATTTGTCAAGCATTTAAGCAAATTTCCCGTGAAAATTATCAGATTCAGAGCTTTTCACAGAGAACGCCGTTTTTCCCGCTGTTTTTTACCTTGTATAACAATGCGTCAGCCTCGTCAAAATACTCCGCATAGTCGCCCGCCATCTCTGACCAGACAACGCCGACGCTGCATCTTATCTCAAAGTTTTCGCCTCTGATAAGCGTATGCTCCAGCTTTTTAAGATAGCTTGCAAATTTATCCTCAACTGTTTTTACGTCATAGCCGGTGACGTAGAGAATGAATTCATCTCCACCGAAACGACCTACTATACCGTCAGGGAAGGATGCAACCAGATCGCTTGCCGCTGATTTCAGCACCTCGTCACCGAAGGAATGTCCGTGAGTATCGTTATATTCCTTGAAATCATCCAGATCCACGATAGCAAAGAATTCTCTTACGTCCTTGTTTTCCTCTATTGCGCTCTGTATCTTTGTAGCGGCGGTGAGCTTATTATATACTCCCGTTGTGGAATCATACTCTATGAGCTTTGTCGTTCTTTCCTTTTCCTTTTCAGCTTCATCTATATCATCGATTCTGCCTACGATTCTCACTATTCTGCCGTTACTGTCAGCAATGCTCTGAAAAGTGTTTTTTGCCCATTTATAACTCTGCTGATCAATAATGGTAGTCCTGTATCTGAAATCCTTCTTCATCACCTTACTGCAAGCTCTTGCAAGAGTGCTGAAAAACAGTTCTCTGTCCTCCGGATGTACAAGATGCATCTTCTTTGCATAGGTCGAATAATTGTGTATAGTCACAGGATCAATTCCACCGTCTGCAGTACGGTAATTCAGCGTCATGGAATCCGATATATTATCATATTCAAAATAAACGGATTTTTCCATAGCCTCCTGAAGCATCATACAACGTTCGTAATTTATGGTGCTTTCGAGATTTTTTTCTTTGTCGTGGGTAATATTGGTGATAACCGCAAGAGCAACGATTCCGTCAGCCTTGATAAAATCAACCGGCTTTGCGCTTACATGTATCCAGTTCTCCTTGCCCGCCTTATCCACGCCAAGCACCTCTATAGTCATAGGCTTTCCCTTCATAAGAGTCTGCTCGGATACGACCACAAGAGCCATACGATCTCTGGGACAAAGCATATCGACAATGTCGTTGATAACTTCGTTTTCATCGTAACCCATAACCGTGCAAAGAGCATTGTTATGATAAATTATATTTACTCCGTCGCTTTTCATTTCAAGCAGAGCGACACCCACCTCAAGACTGTTCAGCAGAACGTCGCCTGCCTGGTGCCACAGATAATTTTCCATAAGTCTGCCTTTGAGATCGGACAGACTTCTGTTCCTTGCCTTTTCTTCCATTTTGATTCTCCGATACGTATTTATTATTTTCAAAGGAAAAGGCTTACACGACCTGAACCGATGTAAGCCTGTCTGATTTTTTCTGCTACCCGGAAATTATTTTATGTAGAACTGCTGCATAAACTTCAGGCAATGTACGTATTCGCTGGCAATAAGCTGTGAATCCGCCTTGTACTTCTCCACGAATTCGTCTACCTTCTGCCAGTTTGCTCTTTCGTAGTCCTTTACAAAGCTGAATATATCACCGAACAACCCTTCCTCTCCGAAAAGACCGCTCTTGATATTATCGGTTACAGGCAACTCCTTAAGTATGCCCTCGACCTCCGCCTTATTGTCAGTACCAACTACAATAGACATAAGTCCCATAAGATAAAGCTCTTTTCTGTGGGGGTATGCGCCGGGAAC
>JAFQUH010000109.1 GCA_017408635.1 Ruminiclostridium sp.
ATATAGCTATCTGTACTGAATTTAATCATCGTAGGACAAACAAGGTCGAAAAAGTCTTTGGTATATGCCTTTTCCTTTTCTTCTTCACCCATTTCCTTTTTCTTAAACAGCATTATCACTTTCTCCTTCCTCGTATCGCTCACCGTCATAGTCATCATAAGCGTCGGCGTATCGGGCGGTTTTGAAATAAATACCGATAAGACGCTTTATATCGCTCTTTTTCATCCTTCTTACTTCAAATCCGTTATCCGATATTTTCTTTTCAATGTCGTTCATATCCCTGAACACCTGCTCTGGCTTGCTCTTTTTAAATCTTATGATAAACATAAACTCCCTTGATGACGCCGTTTCTGCCTGAATATCATCAAGCATTTCAATATCACACCTTATGATTTCTCTGACACAACTGTTTTCTTCCCTTTCCTGCCTTATCTCTAAAAAGCTTTTATTGTTATCAAAGCATTCGCAGGAATCGATGCAGGTGACACCTATATCGCTGTATGCCGACAGGATATGCTTTAATGCTACTATCTTTTGTTCAACGTTTGCAGGTGTCAGAACCGCTATATTGACAGGCGTTACACTTAAAAACACCAGCTCTCCCGATACAGTCTGTACTCCGTATTTAGTAAAGCTTTCTATTCCGAGTAGCTCCTGAACGGAACTTCCTTTACTTATTGTCATTCGTCTTTTCCTTTCTGCCATATGAATAGCTGTTTTGTGGTTATGAAATATCTCGCCGCATACCGCAGATAGTCGATTATAGTTACATTATCATATCTGACAGAGAGAAAGCCGAAGCCTGCCGATACGGCAATCGGTAACAGCCATCCGATGTTTACAAGCGCAACAACGGATATGAGTACCGATATACACAGTATCACAAAATCCTTGAGACTCCAGAACCATATAGTTGACTTCTCTGTAAGATTATGAGGATAAATTCTTTTCATATAGCCCCTCCTATCTGCCACCGAATGCGTGGGATACGCTTCTTGCTAAATTTACTGCAGTTGTTGTGCTATGTACAACGTTCATGACGGATACCTTCACTGAGCTGTCAAGACCGAATATCTGTGCTATTCTCGGCACTTCATTCGCCGCCAGCATAATACCGAAGCCGAGAAGCATATCCTCCTGGAAGGTAAGCAGACCGAGAAACAGCAGAGTAGTCTGTAAAAAAGCCGTCAGACATAGTGCGATAACCTGCTTACACCACTGGTTGAACTGATCGTCGTAGCCTCTTGGGATGCTGAACATATACAACGATCCCACTGCAATCTGAATCAACAGAATACCGCCTCTCTTTACGTTTGCGAAAAAGCACTTCGCACAGCAGTAGCCGTAGGCTATCATAGCTAAAATGTTGTACATATTCATCTGAATTCTTCCCGATACTGCAAAATATCCCTCAAAAATACTTAATGATTCCTTTGCCACATCAAGCGATTGCTGACCGGAGAATATTGCAGACAAATCAAGACCGAAGGAGCTCTGCAAGGTAACACAGAACTTGTACAGGGTTATAGGTAATACGCCTATTAAGGAACAGGCAAAGAAGCCCTTCAGCACGTGTAGTGCCAGAGACCTGATATTACCGCCGTGTCCTGACTGATATTCTATAGCCATATCAAAGACGGCAACGACCGTACCTACTGCAAATAAGCTCCAGCCGAACAAGGTGAAAAATTCCACTACCGCATTTACCCAATCGTAGCTGAATATCTGAACACCCATAGCGGATATACCGGTAAGGAATTCGGATATGCTGTCAAAGATGCTTTTGTACATAGTCTGAAGCATTCCATTCCATAATTCTGTGGGAAGCTCAATGGAAACAGCTCCGATAAGTCCGATTATAAGGGACTGTATCCACATTTATATCACCTCCTTTTGTGGATAGTCCTTATTAAAATATGTTCCATATGTACAGCGGTGCGGTAAGTGTGAACAGTAAGCAGGCGAAGAGAATTGCAGGAGCAGTAAACTCAAACTGACCGTGCTTTCTGTAATCAAAATAGGCTGTTCCGAGCTTTACGAACAGTAAAATGCCGAGTATCATATCAATAACGGGGAATATGACCGTATTGACTACATCCTTTATCTGCCCCTGTGCCGCATCCCACGTTGACTTTATCGCTGTAGATACATTGGTAGTCGCTGCCGAGGCAGTAACCGCACAAAGGGCGGTTATGGCTACTAAAATAATTATCGCTGATAACTTTTTGATTAAATTACGCTTCATGTCTATTTCTCCTTTCGTAAATAGCTATTTCTTCGTTTACTTCTTCTTTGGTTATATGAAGCTGTGGAATTTTCAGATTTTTAGCAAAGTTCAGGAAGAGCTTCATTTCTTCGCTTACTTTATCAAATACCCACAGCTCATCACAGCTCCATAAATCTGCAAGCTCTGCCGCCAGAGCAATTTCTTTTTCATCGATACATTTAGCATAAATAAAAGGCACGGTAGGAACCGTACCTTTTATAAGTGCATATTTAACATATCGCATAATGATTTTTGCATCATCCGGACAGCAGATGAACACCTTTTTCATCATTTATGCTTTCTTTTCCTTCCTCTTGTTATATCAAGAGCGACTATAACGATACCGCTTACTAAAGTGCTGGCAACACAGACCATAGCAACAGGTAAGCAGGTGTCAACGGTCAGTTCTACACCTGTGCCAGGGTTATCAGGCTTTTTATGATTGTGCATCTTTACAAGCTGGAGATTCTGGGGGTTACTGATAATGACAGTCTGATCTTCTGCAAGCAGGTAATTCTTTTTAAGCTCTTCATTTTCTACCTCGTGGACAGTATATTCACCTGCTCGTAAGAATTCTATCTCTATAACGCCCTTTTCATCTGTGGTAAACAGCTTGTCATAGGTCTTTCCTGTAGAGTATTCTGTGCCTGTAATACGGAACTGTATGCCGGATACCTTGCCGTCATATGCAGTCTTTACAACCTTGATAGTACCTGTGGCAGGAGAATTTATAAAGGTGCCTTTTCCTATCTCTGTGTTTGTTACATTCACAGTTTCGCCGTCGTTCACGATCTGGAAGTAGTAGAAGTTAATGTCCCTTATAAAGTATTCGGGTGCCTTTGTTTCCTGGAGGTAATATTCGCCGTAAAGAAGGCCATCGTATCTGTATACGCCCTTTTCAACTTCGGTAAGCTTTCCGACAACCGTTTTCTTATCCATTTCGAATATGGTGAACTCTGCTCCTGTGAGCTTAACATCGGGATAATCTTCATCAACCTTTATAATCTCCACATTGCCTGTAATAGCCTTATTTGTGAATTCAATCTTCGTTGCCGTGTCCTTTGTAACTGTAATTTTCACAGTTTCTGTCTTCGGCAGATAACCGGGAGCGTTATTTATTTCCGTTACCTCATATTCTCCCGTAGGAACATTCAC
>JAFQUH010000110.1 GCA_017408635.1 Ruminiclostridium sp.
AAGAGGTATCGGAGCGGCAATCGCTTTAAGACTCGCAAAGGACGGCTACGATATAGCACTTAACGATATTTCCGAGGCAATGTTTGAAAATAACAGCATTATGGAAGATATAAAGGCGCTTGGCGTACAGTGTGAAAAGTATATTGCAGACGTATCCGACCATCAGCAGTGCTCTGATATGGTAAAGGCAGTAAAGGAACGCTTCGGCAGTATCGACGTACTGGTAAACAATGCGGGTATCACCCGTGACGGCTTACTTGCAAGAATGAGCGAGGAAAACTTTGATCTCGTTATTGCGGTAAACCAGAAGAGCGTATTCAATATGACAAAGTTTGCAGGCTCTGTAATGATGAAGCAGAGAAGCGGCAGAATCATCAACCTTTCCTCCGTTGCAGGTCTTTACGGCAACGCAGGACAGATGAACTATTCCGCAAGTAAGGCGGCTATAATCGGTATGACAAAGACCACCGCCAAGGAGCTTGGCTCCCGTGGTATCACCTGCAATGCGGTAGCACCAGGATTTATCAGCACACCTATGACGGATAAGCTTTCCGACGAAGTTAAAAACTCCATTTTAAGTATGATCGCTATGAAGAGATACGGCGAGGTAAACGAGATTGCCGGCGTCGTATCCTTCCTCGCATCCCCTGACGCAAGCTACGTAACAGGTCAGGTAATCGAAATCAGCGGCGGACTTTCAATGTAAGAAAAGTGAGGACAAAAGAAATGAACAGAGTAGTTATAACAGGTCTTGGTGTAGTAAGCCCCATCGGTAACACGGTAGAAGAATTCTGGGACAGCCTTATGGCAGGTAAGCACGGCTTTACCCTTGAAGAATGGTTCCCCGGTCAGAGCGAAGAACAGAACGTAAAGGCACTTGTAAAGGACTTCAGCGCAGAAGAATACTTCGACAAGAAGGAGCTTCGCCGTACAGATATAATCACCCAGTACGCCGTATACGCTTCAAAGAAGGCAATCGAAGACGCAGGTACAGATTTCAGCGATCTCGATCCCTACAGATGCGGTGTTCTTATCGGTAGCGGTATCGGCGGTATCGAAACTACACAGGAGGAGCTTCTTGCATATCACAACAAGGGCAACAAGAGAGTTTCCGTATTCACTATCCCCAAGATGATAGGCAATATGCCCGCAGGTACGGTTGCAATCAAAACCGGCTTCAAGGGTGCAAACTTCTGTGCGGTATCTGCCTGCGCCAGCGGTACACACGCCATCGGTGAAGCCTTCCACGCTATAAAGCACGGCTATATGGACTGCGCAATTGCGGGCGGTACCGAAAAGGCTTCTATCGGCTTTGCCTATGCAGGCTTCAACAATATGCACGCCGTAACAAGATCCACAGATCCCGACAAGGCAAGCATTCCCTTTGATGCGGAAAGAAACGGCTTTGTACTCGGTGACGGCTGCGGCGTAGTAGTTTTAGAGGAATACGAGCACGCAAAGGCAAGAGGTGCGAAAATTTATGCAGAGGTAGTCGGCTACGGTGCAACCTGCGACGCCTACCACGAAACCAGCCCCGATCCCGAGGGCAGAGGCGGTGCAAAGGCTATGGAATTTGCAGTAGCAGAATCAGGCAGAAGCGCAGATACCTTCAACTACGTAAATGCTCACGGCACTTCAACACCTATGAACGATAAGACAGAAACAGCGGCAATCAAGATATGCTTCGGCGATCACGCAAAGAATATCGCAATAAACTCCACCAAGTCCATGACAGGTCACCTTTTAGGTGCGGCAGGCGGTGTCGAGGCGGTTGCAACTGCTTTACAGATAAAGAATCAGACAGTTCACCAGACGCTCGGCTACAAGACGGCAGATCCCGAATGCGATCTCGACTACGTACCCGACGCCCCCAGAAAGATGAAGATAACAGGTGCGCTCAGCAACTCCTTAGGCTTCGGCGGTCACAATGCTTGTATAGCCTTTGCACCCGTTGAGGACTGATTTAAGCAACTGAAAGGAAAACAATGAAATGCAGTTTGAAAAGAACGAGCTTATATCCGCAGTAAAGGAACTCATCGGAGTGATGAAGGAAAGCGGACTCGGTTATATAAGCGTAAAGAATGATAAATTTGAATTGGAGCTGGGACAGAAGTACCCCGAGCCCCGTCCCCTTCCTCCTATGCCCGTTATGCCTCCTATGGCTATGGGTATGCAGGCAGCTCCCGCTACTACAGAAGCGGCAGTCGAAGCTGCTCCCGCAGTACAGGGCAAGAGCATTACAAGTCCCATCGTAGGTACCTTCTATGCCGCTCCCGCACCTGACAAGGCTCCCTTTGTAAAGGTAGGCGACACAGTAAAGGAAGGCGACGTAGTCTGCATCGTTGAAAGTATGAAGGTTATGAACGAGGTACTCGCTGATAAGTCAGGCGTTGTTACTGCTATCGCAGTAAAGGACGGCGAGGCGGTAGAATTCGGTCAGCCCCTTATTATGCTCTCTTAAGAAAGGAAAAAAGATTATGCCTTTAATGAATAAAGAACAGATTATGGAGATAATCCCCCACAGAGATCCCTTTATGCTCATCGATACCATCGAAGAAATGGTACCCGGCGTCAGCGTAGTAGCAACAAAGTATATGAGCGAGGACGAATTCTGGTTTAAGGGACATTTCCCCGACTACCCCGTAGTTCCCGGTGTACTTATGCTTGAAATGCTTGCTCAGGCAGGCGCAGTAGCAATGCTCTCCCTTCCTGAAAACAAGGGTAAGATAGGCTTTTTCGGTGGCGTCAAGGAAGCTAAATTCCGCAGACAGGTAGTTCCGGGAGATCTTTTAAAGCTCGAGGTTGAGATAATCAAGATAAAGGGCCCCGTAGGTGTTGGCAAGGCGCTTGCTACAGTAAACGGAGAAAAGGCGGTTTCCGCTGAAATTTCCTTTGCGTTAAAATAATTACATGCTCTTTGAAAGGTAACCTGAATGTTTAACAAGATTTTAATTGCAAACCGTGGCGAGATCGCTATACGAATAATAAGAGCCTGTCGTGAGCTTGGCATAAAGACGGTAGCGGTGTACTCAACTGCCGACCGTTCCGCCCTTCACGCACAGATTGCCGACGAAGCAATCTGCATAGGCCCTGCCTTATCAAAGGACAGCTATCTGAATAGTAAGGCGCTTCTTGCCGCCTGTGAGGTAACGGGCGCAGAAGCTATACATCCCGGTTTCGGATTTTTATCCGAAAACAGTCAGTTTGTAAGACTGTGCGACAAGTGTGGTATAAAGTTCATCGGACCTTCTGCCGACGCTATGGACGCTATGGGCGACAAGGCGAATGCCAAGAAGACTATGATAGAAAACAACGTACCCGTTGTTCCCGGCTCTGACGGTGTTATAGAAAGCATTGAAGAGGCAAAGGAGATTGCTGATAAGATCGGCTATCCCATAATGGTAAAGGCGAGTGCCGGCGGTGGCGGCAGAGGCATCAGAAGAGTTGATACTCCCGATGAGCTGGAGGCGGCAATAACCGCCGCAAAGCAGGAGGCAAAGCAGTTCTTTGCAAACGATGATATCTATATCGAAAAGTTTATCGTAGATCCCCGCCACATTGAAATTCAGCTCCTTGCAGACGAGCAGGGCAACGTCATCTATCTTGGCGAGCGTGACTGCTCACTCCAGAGAAGAAACCAGAAGGTGCTTGAGGAAAGCCCCAGCCCCATTATGACAGAGGAGCTTCGTAAGGCTATGGGCGAAGCGGCGGTAAGAGCGGCAAAGGCTTGCGGCTATGCCAATGCAGGTACTGTAGAATTCCTTGTGGACAAGGACAGAAATTTCTACTTTATGGAGATGAATGCGAGAATTCAGGTAGAGCATCCCGTAACCGAAATGGTAACGGGCGTGGATCTTGTAAAGGCGCAGATAAAGATTGCCGACGGACAGCCTCTTGAATACGTTCAGGATGATATAAAAATAAACGGTCACGTTATCGAATGCCGTATCAATGCGGAAGAGCCTAAAAACAACTTCCGCCCCTGCCCCGGTAAGATAAAGTCAATTCATATGCCCGGCGGCTTCGGGGTAAGAATCGATACCGCAGTATATCAGGGCTATGAAATCCCTCCCTACTATGACAGTATGATAGCAAAGGTACTGGTAAAGGGAAGAAACAGAAAGGAAGCCATTCAGAAGATGAAGGTTGCCTTATCCGAGTTTCTTATCGAGGGAATCAATACTAATATAGATTTCCAGCTTAACCTTCTTCGTGACGAGGACGTGGAAAGCGGAAACGTAGATATCGGCTTTTTAAGTCGTAAGGATCTGACGTAAAGGAGGTGCTTTCAGTTGTTAGAGGATTTATTCAAAACGGTCAAGGACCGTTTCAATGCAGAAAAAAGTGAAACAGAAAAGGTAAAAGCACCCGAGATTCCGAAGGATCTGCTTTTCAAATGTCCCAGATGCCAGAGTGTTATCTTTATGGACGAGTTTGAAAAGCGTAGAAAGACCTGTCCTTCCTGTAACTATCACGCAAGACTCTCCTGGAAGGAAAGACTTGAAATTACAGCGGATAAGGACAGCTTCGAGCCCTTTGACGAAAAGATGAATTCTATGAATCCCATAGGCTTCCCTGAATACGAAAAGAAGATAAAGAGCCTTCAGGAAGCAAATGATATAAACGATGCCATTGCAACCGGCGTATGCACTATAAGAGGCTATAAGACGGTTATCGGCATTATGGATTCTAACTTTATGATGGCGAGTATGGGTAGCGTAGTAGGTGAAAAGATCACCCGTGCCTTTGAATATGCCACGGAGCATAAGCTCCCCGTGATACTGTTTACAGCGTCAGGCGGTGCGAGAATGCAGGAGGGTATAGTTTCCCTTATGCAGATGGCAAAGACATCGGGCGCAGTAAAACGCCACAGCGATGCAGGCGGACTTTATATAACCGTTATGACCGATCCCACAACGGGCGGCGTTACCGCATCCTTTGCAAGCCTCGGTGATATCATTTTAGCAGAGCCGAAGGTACTTATAGGCTTTGCAGGCAGACGAGTAATTCAGGACACCATAAAGCAGAAGCTCCCCGACGATTTCCAGTCGGCAGAATTCTTACTGCAGAGCGGCTTTGTAGACGCTATCGTTGAGCGTAAGGGCATGAGAAAGGCGCTTTCCAATATTTTAAGACTTCACAACTATAAAAAACAGAGCGACAGCTGGCAGCACGGCTGATAAAGAAAGGAAGAGAATATGACACTTTCAGCAACACAGCGCCTTGAAATCATAAGAGAAAAAACAAGGCCTACTGTAAATGATTATATTCCTGCTATTTTCAATCACTTTACCGAGCTGCACGGTGACAGACTCTATGGTGACGATGCGGCAATATTAAGTGGTATCGCAACTATAGACGGTACACCCGTAACGGTTATCGCACAGGTAAAGGGCAGAAATTTAGAGGAAAACAAGAAGAGCAATTTCTCAATGCCTCATCCCGAGGGCTACAGAAAGGCTTTAAGACTTGCAAAGCAGGCGGAAAAATTCCACCGTCCCGTTATCTGCCTTGTTGACACTCCCGGCGCTTTCTGCGGAGTAGAGGCGGAAAAAAGAGGACAGGGCGAGGCTATCGCAAAGAACATAGCAGAGTTTATGACTCTCAGAACTCCCGTTATCTCGGTGGTGCTGGGCGAGGGCGGTTCAGGCGGTGCGCTGGCGCTGGCGGTATGCGACGAACTGGCAATGCTTGAAAATGCACTCTACTCGGTAATTTCACCAAGAGGCTTTGCATCGATTCTCTGGAAGGATCCCGCAAGAGAAAAGGAAGCCGCAGAGCTTATGAAGATAACCGCTGAGAATCTGGTGGAATTCGGCGTATGCGATAAGATAATAGCAGAGCCGTTAGGCGGCGCACATAACGATCCTTCAGCCACAGCGGAGAATATCTCGGATTATCTTATTGAGGCTATCGGCAGACTCACAAAAGTCGATATCGATACCCTTCTTGAGAACAGATATCAGAAATTCAGAAAGATAGGAATGTTCACAGAAGAGTAAGAAAATTTGCTGTTTCTTAATATAAAAGGTTGCAAATGCTTTGCTTTGTGTAAAATGATGAATTTTCACAGTCATTTTAGTGCATTTTTATTTAAGATTTGGCGCAAAACGGACTTGATTATTTCGGCAGAATGCCGTATAATAAATCTATGAAGAAATAATTCTTTTTTACAAAACGGAGGAAAGTACAATGGTATTTGAAAAAGTAAAGGCAATCATCGTTGATCAGCTCGACGTAGATGAAAATGACGTAACAGAAACATCCAACATTCAGGACGATTTAGGCGCTGACTCTTTAGACATCGTTGACCTCGTAATGAGCTTTGAGGAAGAGTTCGACATCGAAATCCCCGATGATCAGGTTGAAAACATCAAGACTGTTGGTGACATCGTTAAGTTCATCGAAGAAAATTCCTGATTTATTCAATCGAATAAAAAGACTTTTTAAGCCGTATCCAAATCCGGATACGGTTGTTTTTTTCTTAAAGGAGGGTGAGGTGCAAAATGAAAAGTGTATGCTTTACGGGACACCGTTCGCTAACGGGTGTGGATTATCGCAGTCTTAAAATTCTGCTGGACGAAACCATCTGCGCTCTTGTAAAAAAGGGTGCTACCGAATTCTATTGCGGCGGTGCGCTTGGCTGGGATACGATGTGCGCCAATATGGTGCTTTACCTCAAAAAGAAAAAACAGCTCGATATAAATCTCCATCTCGTTCTCCCTTGTCGCAACGAAGAGCAGACGAAAAAGTGGAGCGATGAGGATAAGCATATCTTTTATTCCATCCTGATGCACGCAGAAACGATTGAATACATTGGTAGCGATTATACAAAGGATTGCATGAAAAAACGCAATGCAAGGCTTGTAGAGCTTGCAGACTGCTGTGTAGCATTCTACAATACCGCCGATGCCAGAAGCGGCACGGGACAGACGGTAAGAATGGCAGAGGATAAAGGGATAGAAATTATAAATATATATGAATTTACGTAACCCCCGATTTTTGTCGGGGGTTTTAAAATTTACGCCTGCGGTGTCAAATTGAAATTTGTCGGGGACAAATTTCAAAGTGATGTTTCGTGCTTTGCACGAAGTGATGCACGGCTACGCCGTGTGATGTTCCGACTCCGTCGGAGTGATGTTTCGTGCTACGCACGAAGTTGTGGAATCAATTGCCGAGGGCAATTGATGATTTGAAAATTCCGCCTGCGGCGGCGGGGCAAATTGAAATTTGACGGGGAGTTAATGGATTTGTTTTATGTATAAAAACGGGGCGTCGGGGACGCCGCCCCCTACACGCTCTCCGCTATATTGGTGGGAAATGTAGGGGTCGGCGTCCTCGACGACCCGCATAAATTACCGCATTTTTTTGATGGTGCAACCCGTCGCAAAACTACAACAACCACAAATGTTTACACCCGCCGTTAACGAGGTTACGCCGACCGCAGACATATTTAAAGGCGGAATTGTCGGCGGTCACCGATTAAAAAAAGCGTTCAGAAATCTGAACGCTCTCCCTTAAATTTTTAATCATGAAACGGCTGTCTTTTGTTCGCCATAACTACCTTTACAATGGCAGAGGACAACTCCTTTTTTGTATATTCGCAGTACTTTTCAATAGTCGCTTTTTCTTCGCCCTGCTGAATGGTCACTATCTTTACAGGTACTATCTTAAGCACCTTATCCGTAATGATCTCCTTACATCTGTCGCAATGGCAGGTGTTGAAGCGGGTGAGCGCCTCATCCAGCATATCGGCAAGGATTATGCGGTTTACGTCTATCGTTACCTTTTCAACTTCAGCCTGCTTTACCTTTTTCTTTTCAGGCTTTTTCTTTGTTACGGGAGCGGGAAGCTCTTCGTATACGTCCTCGATGAATTCATCGGTTACTTCCTTTTCTTCTGTTTCAGGAAGATGCAGACTGGGATTCTTCAGCTTTGAGCTTTTCGACTTTTTAACGGCAGGCTTTCCTCTCTTTGAGGCTGTATACGCCTCCAGTCTGTCCTCTACGGAAGCCTCCTTGGTTTCCTTTTTATGCTTTGGTGTAGCCGAAGCAGGAAGAAAAGGATTCGATTCTGAACGGGCTGTGATCAAATTCATAACGTGTCTTGTCTTGCTTGATTTGTAATCCTCTGCCATCTTTATCCCTTCCTTTCTTTTTCGTTTACTTTATTATTTCTTTTTTCTTCTTGTGGGCGGTACCTTCTTGGTAACTCCCGTGATTTCGCTTATCAGCTTGCGGTATTCTGCACACGCCTTTGATCTGGGCGCATATTCGATGATTGTAACACCGTGAGCAGGCGCTTCTGCAAGAGATATACTGTTGCTGATCTTTGCGTCGAGTATTTTCGTGCCGAGCTGTTCGGCAATGAGAGAAGCCAGCTCCTCAACCTCTTTTGTGAGGATGAGTCTGGGATTGTACTTGTTGAGTAATATGCCCTTTATTTCAAGGCTCTTATTATAATATTTCTTTACGGCGAAGATGGTTTCCTTCAGTTGAGCGATACCCTGAAGGCTGAGAATTTCAGCAATCATGGGGATTATAAGCTGATCTGCCGCAGTATAGGCGTTTATAGTCAGGATGGACAATGCAGGAGGAGTATCGATAATGATATAATCATATTCGTCCTCTACCTGTGATAACGCTTCACGCAGTATGTATTCTCTGCCTACGCCGGTAAGCTCCAGCTCACAGCCTGAAAGCAGGATGTTTGCCGCCACCACGTCACAGTTGGGTGTGCATTGGATAGCTTCCTTTATGTCGCAGTTGCCCTTGAATACGTCATACATTGTGTAGTTGTCCTCTGCCTCTGCTCCAAGGCTGAAGCTCAAGTTGCCCTGGGGGTCAAGATCTATTGCGAGAACAGAGTGTCCGCAGTCGGTGAGTCCTCCACAGAATGCGCTGCAGGTGGTGGTCTTTCCGACGCCACCCTTCTGATTTGTTATTGCTATTGTAATTGCCATTGTTTTGCCTTTCTTAATCCGTATGTATTTTGGTCTTAAGAAATCCTTTCGTGCCTATTGTCATCCCTGAGAAGCCTTTGCCCGCACTTTTGATGCGGGCTGAAAAGCTTGAATTAAAGTGTATGCTGAAGTCCTTCCATCTCGGAATCTTCAGGCTGATAGATATGGTAGTTTGCCTTACCGTTCTTCTTTACGAAGTACATAGCTTCGTCGGCGGCGGCTACTACCTGCTTGCCGTTTTCACCGTGCTCGGGTGAGAAGGCAATACCGATACTTGCCTTGATATTGATAGAAACGTTTGCAAGCTCTGAACGATAGCCTGAATAAAGCTCGTCGATGAGGTCGAGTGACAGACTTTCGATATCCTGGATCTGACCGGGATCTGTGATACAGAGTACGAATTCGTCACCACCAAATCTGCCTGCAAAGCCAGAGCCCTTTACTCTCTGCTTGATGCAACCGGAAACGTACTTGATAACCTCGTCACCTACAGAGTGACCGAAACGGTCGTTGATGAACTTGAAGTCGTCTACGTCTATGAAGAGAACGCCAACCTTGGAGTGTGCGTTTCTTTCGATTTCGGACTGTAATTCCTTCTCGAAGGTGCTTCTGTTGTAAAGCTGTGATAAGAAGTCGTAGCTTGCTCTTTCTGAAAGCTGAAGCTCCATCTTCTTTTCACTGTCGATATCAGTTACGACGCCGATAACTCTTAAGGGCTCGCCTAAACGGTCTGTGATGCACTGTGCACGGACTGTAAACCATACTACCGTACCGCCCTTTGTGAGCATCTGATATTCGCCGCTGTGACCAGTTCTGTTCTTTAAGAGGGTACTGATGTCACGCTTGTACTGTTCAGCATATTCCTCTGTCATTACCTTGTCAAGGAACTTACCGTTGGCAAGCTGACATTCTGCAGGATTGATATCGAATCTTTCGAGGAAGTTGTCGGATACGTACATATGCTCCTTTGCGAAGTCCCACTCGAAGAGCATATTGTCTGAAATGTCGGAAATGGTCTTGTGAAGCTCTTCTGACATACAAACCTCGTCAAGAAGTCCGTTGAAGAGTACCGCCATTTCGTGAAGCTCATTTTTCGTATTGATTTCAAAACGCTTTTCTCTGTCGCCTTCCTTGATCTCCTTCATGTTGTCGATCATAACGTTCATAGGAGCTACGATAGAGTTTGTAACCTTTGCACCGATGAGTACGCAGAGTACTGCAAGTACCAGCATAACTGCGATGGCGATAAGAATGGGAACAAGCACCTGGGATGAAGCTGTACCTGCGGGATATACCGCAACCCACTTCCAGTTGGAACCGGAAACGCCTGTAAATCTGCCGTAGCAACCGATCTTGCCTGCCTTATTGAAATCGATGGGTTTGTTTTCGGAGTTCTTTTCTGTTGATGCAAAAATATCCTTTAAATCTGTAGAATCGATCTTCTGGGAAGCTGAACCATTGTAGTCGAGAACCGTGCCCTTACCATCGGTTACTGCAACGTAGCCGTTGCCACCGTCAAACTTTGTGTTCTGGAGAAGAGCGGAGATTCTCTGTGTGGATATAATCTCGATAATAAATCCGTTGGTTGTGTTAGTTGAGCCGGAAACCATTTCGGACTGGGTAGCTCTTGCAATGAAGAATACGTCTGTATCGTAATTCTGCTCGCTACCTGCGTAGATTGTGGAAGCGTAGCTCTGTCCCATAGGGATATTCTTCATTTCCTCATAGCCGAAGAAGTACTGTCCCTGACCCTGCTTGCCCTCGTGGTCGTATACGATCTCGCCGTCCTTGTCGATGATAACGAAATTCATAACGTCGCCTTCAGTTCTGTCTATGATACCGTCAAAGGTGGATTTTACCAGCTTCTGGTTGTCTTCGGATACAGTAGCTGAAGCGGCCATATTGAATACGTCGCTATTAAGAGATAAGGTAAAGATATCTCTTTCGTACTGACCTAAAGCCTGGTCGATAACACTGCCCTGCGCCGTACCTATGGACTTTGCATACTGCTCAACCGTGGAGTTTGCAAAGCCTGATATACTGAAGAAGCCGATGACTCCCACAATAATGACAGGTACTATAATCAGTATCAGCATAAGATACTGCAGTAATGATTTGATTTTCAGTGATTGCATTTTTAAAAAACCTCCGATTACTTGATTGTATTTGATTTCTGCCGTCAGTCACGGGCAGAGCGTTCTTTTTGCAACAGCTCAAACTGAAGCTTGTAAATGTATCTTGAGATAATTTCCTCCTGGGACCTTGAAATGCCGATGAAACGACATCCGTAGCCTCTGCCCGGCGGGGTGTTGAGGTGCTGGACACGGAGTATTTCCGTTGTAAGCTCCAGGCGTTTTCCGTCAAGACCTATAACCAGCATTACCTTTTGTCCTGCCTTGAAATCCGCATCCATATCGTAGGTTATGAAGAAGACTCCGCCCACGTTGATATCGGTTATATGTATTTCGGCAGGTGGCTCCAGCGTAGTTGTATTTTCCTCGCTGTCAACCACAAAGGTGATATATGCTTTTTCGTTTGTTTTTATTTTGAAGTACCTGCGACGCTCCTCCATAATGGTTGCGGTGTCAGGTCGCATCTGTATATTTATCTGATATTCCGAGGATACTCTTACGGTGGAGTGATATCTTACCCTGTCGCCGCTTTTCTGGGTACCGACAACGTATACGTACTCTGTTTTAGGTAGCTCGGGCAACTTTCTGCCCTTTATTACCAGCATATTTTCTATAAGCGTATCGTCGCTGTCATACATTATCGGAAAATCGAAATTTGATTCTGTGTAAAACAAACGGGAGCCGTTAAGATCTGTTATCTCAAAAGATGTAAAATCGTCTTTTGAAAGGCTCAAAGGGGGTGAACTCTCCTTTCCGTGTGTATTAATTTCTATGGAAAATCCGTATTTATTTTCCCGTGTATCTTAAAAAAGGGCGCAAAAATACAGATTACTATTCCAGTATAAGAACAATTATACAATAATTTTCACAATAAATCAAGTGAAAAACGAAGGTTTTTTATTCAAGTTTAAAAATTCTGCAAAATGCAAAAAAAACGACCGTCTTTTTTATACAAAATCAATTAAAGAATCTGCAAAATATGTAATAATTGCGGAAATTAATGCCACGTTGCCCCGTAACATTGACAATAATTCAATTTGCTATTATAATAATGTAAGAAGAATTATATATTTTCCTGCGGTAAGGCTGATATATGCTACCGCAGATATAAAAACGGAAAAGGAGGATAAGCCATGCAGGACTTTTTTCATGCGGACACGTCTGCCATAACTAAAAACAGTCATAAGGCGATAGCCGCCGTAGGTATAATTCTGATGCTGCCCTGTCTGCTTTGCTTTATCTCTCTTTTCTTTGATTTCAGAAGCCTTTACAATAACGATTTCACCCTGATAAGAATACTGGTGATAGTCGGCTGTGTGGCAGGCTGGATGATAAGCGCCTTTCTTATTTACGTTTTTGCAAGGAACAAGGTAAAGCGTCAGTCAAGATACACCTATTTCGAGCTTCAGCAGGATAATGCCATATTAAGCCGCTACGTCGGATGTATGAAAAGCGGCGGAAAGAATACCCTTATAAGACAGCTTTATATAATCCCCTTTGACAAGGTCAGCATATCCCACAAAAACGGGAATATTATTTTCAGGGGAAGCATCAGAAAATACGAAGGCGACAGTAATTTCCTCGGTTATCATATCGGCAGGGACGGACTGAAATTCGACAACTGGTGGTATGACAATAACGGCTTTACCGAGGTGAAGACTCTCACCCTGCCCGGTAGCTTTACAAAGAAGAAATTTATAACAAGATGCTTCAAGGCGGCACAGAACCGCAGTATCAGAATAGCAGAAAAACGCCGTGAGATAAGACTTGCCGGCGAGGCGGCTTTGAAGAAGCGCCGGGAAGAAAAGAAGCTCCCAAAGGCTTTGCAGAGAAAAAAGCCGGTCAGAAGAGTGTATACCGAGCTTCCCACCTTCAACCGCAACTGGTAATTAGTTAAGCCGCTTAAGCAATTCTCGTAAATATGCGGCGTAAAATAGTACATTTATACAAAAAACGCCCATAATTATTCAACAACCCGTACAAAATACAAGAAATGGTTGATTAAATCGCCGTTTTGGGTTGAAAAATCAATAAAAATAGTGTATAATATAGAATTGAATAATTGGGTATAACTGCGCCCTTTTTTAAAAATCTTACAAAAAAGAGCTCGGATTTATCAAAATTATTAGTAAAAATCAACATATAGTGTAATTTGTTTCGGTAAAATACAATATGTTGAAAAAGCTTAAGGAGGTAGTAAAATTGGCACTGTTTAACACAAACTCATTCAGAGTAACAGAACAGGGATTATCGGTACTGTGGCAGAAGCAGCAGGTAATCGCCCAGAACATTGCGAATCAGGACACCCCCGACTACAACTGCAAGTACCTTGATTTTTACGCTGTACTTAAGGATAAGCTGGAAAGCAGCAGCGTAATAGGAGGCAAGGTGGCACCCGGCTCAAAGCAGGTAGATCTCGTGACGAGAATCGTTGTGGATGACAGCACCAACACCCAGCCCGACGGCAATAACGTTGACGTGGATTCCCAGTCTGCAGAGCTTGCAAAGGTACAGCTGCAGTATCAGGCGCTGAAGAATCAGATGAACGGTCAGTTCACCAGACTCCGCTCCGCTATGAAAACATCCTGATAGCAGATAAGACACGATTTAAGGATATAGAAAACGGAAAAGGATTTCCCGAATTTTTTAAGAAAGGAAGAATCCTGAAATGGCATTTTTAAGCTCGATGAATATTTCAGCGTCAGCTATGGCGGCAGAAAGACTCCGCCTTGACGTAATAGCTCACAACGTAGCCAATGCAAAGACCACGAGAACCGAAGACGGTACTCCCTACAGAAGACAGGTGGTACTGTTCAGAGAAAACAAGGGCTTTGATTCGGTGCTTGACGAGGTCATCGCAAAGAGAAAGCAACAGATACAGACAGGTATCGTAGGCGGCCCCTTATATGCGGCAAAGAATAAGGGCGTGCTGGTAACTGAGATAGTAGAGGACGAAACTCCCCTCACTCCCGTATACGATCCCACCCATCCCGATGCGGATGAGGACGGATATTATTATCTGCCCAACGTGGATATTGCGGAGGAGGAAATGGACGCTTTAGCGGCTACCCGTTCCTACGAATCCAATTTAGCGGTACTGAATGCGGTAAAGTCCATGGCACAGCAGGCGCTGTCCATCGGTCAGTAACGTGACTATAAGGAGGAATTGAAATGTTTATAGTACCTCTTACAAGCAGTATAACTCCCATGGAAAGAACTATGGGCGCAAACGCTGTAAAAAAGACAGAGGAAGCAGAGGGCGAGGCTACCTTCCTTGACGTTTTCAAGTCACTTGTGGACAACGTAAAGGAAACTGACGCACAGGTACAGCAGGACGCTATCGACCTTATGCTTGGTGATATCGACGATCTGGCACAGGTGCAGGTTAATCTTGAAAAGGCGGCAACCGCTATCGACCTTCTTGTAACGGTAAAGAACAAGGCAGTTGACGCATATAATGAAATTATGCGAATGAACGTATAATTTTCATAACAAGGGCAATACAAAGAAAAGGAATAATTTTACATAATGAAGGATAAACTTTCTGCATTCTGGAAGAGCTTTGTCGAAAAGTGGAAAGCGATTGCAAAGGGCACGAAGATATTCATCATAACCGCCTTATGCGTGGTTATTGTGGCGGCGATCGTGCTTACGATAATACTCAACCAGAAGAGCTATACTGCGATATATACGGGACTGGACAACGTCGAAGCGGGACAGGTAGTCACCGCCATCAACGACCTTGGTATCACCGACGTCGTAATGGGAACAGACGGCAGTATCCGTGTACCTGCCGAGCAGGCTGACAATATAAGAATGCAGCTGAGTATCCAGGGCTATCCCAAATCCACCTTCAATTTCGATATCTGGAACAACGGAATCGGTATGTGGTCCACCGATACCGAAAAGAAGGTGCTTCAGGTACAACAGCTCCAGACTCATCTGATGAATGCGATAAATACCATCAAGGGCATTGACAACTCAAAGGTACTTATCATGCTTCCCCAGAACGATAACTACGTTATTTCCGACGACGAGGAAGAGCCCAGAGTCAGCGCAATGCTGGAGGTAAGAAGCGGCCATACCCTCACCTCCGAGCAGGTTGACGGTATCCACGCTCTTATTCTCAATTCCCTTCCCGGACTCAAGAAGGAAAATATCTCGGTAGTTGATTCAAACGGCGAGCTTCTTACAGGTGATACGGGTACGGTCGAAGAGGACGCGCTCTATCAGTCAAGACTGAATTTCCAGGAAAGAGTACAGAAGCTCCTTGAAGAACAGCTTGACGGCACTCTCAAAAAGCTCTATAAGGATTATACGATAAACGTAAACGTTGCGCTGAACTTTGATAAGTCAAAGTCAGAGCTTACCATCTACACCCCCTCTATTGCCGAGGACGGCACCTTAGGCGGTATGATTGAAAGCACCAACAAGGAAGAGGGCTGGGGCGGTATCGGCTCCTTATCGGGCGTAGTAGGTACGACCGGCAACAGTGATATTTCTCCCAACTATCCCACTATCGAGGGCGACGAGGACGGAGAATACTACTATCAGAATTCCACAACGGTAAAGCATCTTGTAAATACCGAAATAAAACAGCTTGAAAAGAGCGGTTATTCCATTGACAGAATAACGGCGGCGGTAACTGTTGACGAAACCAGCATGCTGGAAGCGGAGAAGGAAACTCTCCGTGAGGTAGTAGCCTTTGCAATCGGCGCAGAGGTGGCTAACGTTACGGTAGCAAACTATCCCTTCGTTATCAATCCCGGCTATAATAACAACGGCAACCACGGTATCATCGGCGGCGGTACAAACTCCGACTGGATGTATCTGCTTATCGTATGCCTCGGCTTCTTTGTGCTTATGCTTCTTATCATCGCTATTCTTGCAGGCAATTCCAGGAAGAAGAAAAAGGCAAAGGCAAGAGAAAGAGCGGCGGCGGCAGCTGCAGCGGCGGCAGAAGCACAGGCGGCACAGTTCACCTACGAGCCTGCTCCGCAGGAGGATGACGAATTTATCGTGCAGAAGCTGGATGAATACAACAGCGAGTCCAAGGGAGCGTTACTCCGCAAGGAGATCAAGGAATTCTCCCATACAAACCCCGACGTTGTGGCACAGCTTATCCGTTCACTTTTAAGAGAAGACGTTTAATATAGAAGGAAGATACAGATGAGTAGTAGTAGCAATGTTACACTTACAAATACGCAGAAGGCGGCTATAATCATATCCTCCATCGGTACGGAGAATGCCTCCGAGGTATTCAAGCATTTTACCGATGAGGAGGTAGAGCAGGTAACCTTAGAGATTGCCCGTATTGATTATTATCCTATGGACGTGGTCGATGATGTACTGAACGAGTTCTACGAGCTTTGCCTTACCCAGAAGGTAATTTCCGAGG
>JAFQUH010000111.1 GCA_017408635.1 Ruminiclostridium sp.
AAGACAAACTCACGCACCGCAAAAATGCGTAAAATTCTGTACTTATCTTGCGAGCATACAAAACATTAATACAAAAGTTTAGGGAAGCCGAAAACGGCTTCCCTAAAGCATTTTTGCTTACTTCGTCATCCGCCCCTCAACTGTACCTTATGCGAACACCTTGTCGTGCGTCGTCCTGACGCACTTTGTGTGTTCGCTATACGGCATCCTTGCCGTTTATACGCCTGTCGGGGCGGTTGACGATTTTGACCGAACAGGTCAAAATCAATGGCTGACGTGCGTTTTTCATCGTCTGACAGCGTGCAGACAAATACTTTGTCTACACGCTGATTCACCGTAGAAATACGGTGAATTTTTTTGTCACGATTTGTAATAAAACCACACTATTCCATATAAATTTCAAATAACACTTGAAATTTTTCTTGTTTTAGTATACAATATAATTAGCTATTTATATCTGTCGGAGGATAGCTCTGAATATAATCCGACGTCAATAAAGGATGGAAACGAAAATATGAATAAAGTTGCGGCTTTTCTTACGAATAGATGGTTCAAGTTCGGAGTATCCTTCTTATCTATCGGATATCCCGTATTTTTAGGCTTTGTGGCATGGCTTATGATGAGCTTTTACGTTCAGCCTACCCACACAGGTGCGCTTTTCACACTCTTTCTTTTCATAAACGTAATATTCGGCGGACTGATGTTCTTTACAAGAAAACAGGTAGTCACCAGAATGTGTGCGATGATAACCCCGCTGATTTCCTTTGCGATACTTATTTTCGGCTTTGGAAACTGGTTTATCATAGTACCGCCCGTTGTTGTGTGCGTGCTTATATTCTTCTTATGCGGAGTCAGCGAAACCACAAAGACTATTCTCGGTACTATCTACCTTCTTATGTACGTTGTAGGCGTACTTGTATACCTTACTTTAAGTATGCTGCTGGGAAATATCACCCTTTACGACGTAAACCTTTCTGAAAGAAGTACGACCTATAACAACTCACCCGACGGACTTTACAGACTTGTCACTTACGTAGAGCCGGAAAAGGACGCCCAGAGAACAGTTTCCTTCTATCTTGAAGAAACCGAGGGGGATATCTCCATTCCCTTTGCAGAATGCAAGAAGGTGCTTGGCTGTATCCATATCAATACGTCAGCCTATGACCGCCCTGCAAAAATCGAATGGAAGGACGACCATACCCTCTTTGTAGACGGCAGACAGAGAGAATTCACCTTTGATCCTCTGCCCGAAACGGAGTATTCCGATATAGAGCTTTCATCAGACGAGGAAAGCTCCGAGAACTCCTCAAAGGAAGAGGAAAGCAAGACTGCTTCAGAATCTGATACGGAATCTGAAGATGAAACAACCGATATCGAAGAATGATAATTAATTTTAAGCCTACGGAAAGGAGTTGACGGATAATGAAGAGATTTGCTACAGCAAGCCTTACAGGACTTAATTCCAGCGAAATATACAGTCTGCATTACCCTGACAGCCTGCTCAGATTCTGTGCCTTTGATTTTTCAGGCTTTGTCCGTCGTACTACTGATTTCTGTAAAAAGTGCGAGGCAAACGGAGAGTTCTATAT
Source organism: Ruminiclostridium sp. (assembly GCA_017408635.1). Lineage (GTDB taxonomy): Bacteria > Bacillota > Clostridia > Oscillospirales > Ruminococcaceae > Ruminiclostridium_E. Next base: position 1,590 of record JAFQUH010000111.1, read on the forward strand.
AGATGAGGCTATAGCCTTAAGAAACTCCATAAGTGCCTGCCATAAGTTTTATGAGGCTAACATTCATAGCTTATTTGAAAAGATAATTCAGGACTTTTTTATAGAATATATCTGCAGAGAAAAGGGCATAGGCCCCTCTGCTTTATGGAATAGTTATATCCAGGCAAAGAACAATTTTGAAAAGACTCTTTTTTCAAGACTTACCGAGTACAGACACGGCAAGGCAGTAAACCAGTGGGTAAATCTGCTCAAGGTACAGGACTATGCCAAGAAAAAGACGGAATTCGTGTTCTCTGAAAAGGCAGACGTTATAACCGCAGGAGCAAGAAGAGATTATTTCGATCTTACCTTTATAATAGCCGCCAACGAAATGGGCTATCCCACCGATAATTTCGGTACGGCAAGAACCTACTCCGTAGGCAGACTTCCTTCCGCACCCTTTATACTTAATATGGTTTCCAAGGAGATTATGAAGACCGCTCTGTCCGAGCTTCAGTATCCCGAGGAGGAGCCGGAGGAGTTTTCTGCTATCAGATCCGATAGCGAGGCTATGGACGTATTCTCTCACATAAAGAATATAATCCCCGAAAAGCCTGATACAGTTATAAGCACTATAGTAAACACCATGCGCTCAATGCCTAAAAAGGTATACGTGGCAGAGAGCTTCAAATCGGTGATAGACCTTGAAATAGACCTTATGCTTGAAAGCGGTATGGTGATATACCGCTGTGAAAGATGCGGAGAATACTTTGTCAGAAACAAGGAGTACGACGAGGATTATTGCGATAACGAGCAGCCTAACGGCAGGACCTGTTACGAAATCAGCAATATGGTGCCTCTTCGCACGGTTGAAGAAATAGAAGAGCTTGACACCATGACAAACGAGCTTTATACCTACATGTCAAGGCGAATCAACGTTGACCTTACCCAGAGGGAATTTTCCGAGTGGTATCAGTATTTTATGGCTATAAAGGAAAACATTGCCCACAGAAAGCTCAGCGTTGAGGAATACAGAGATTTTGAAAAATATTCAAAGGAGCTTAAATTCACTCCTGCCGCAAAGCCGATAGCGGAAAAGCCTGCAGTAGCCCCCGCTCCCGCACCTGCAGTCGAAGAGCCGAAGGTAAAGCCCTTCGTATTTGAAAGAATAGACAGAAGTGAGCTTTACGAGCAGGAATACCGCCGCAGAAAGCGTGAGCTTGAGGAAGAGGCGGAGCTTGAGGCTCTCACTTTAGAGGATATAACCCAGGAGCAGACTCCTACGGTGAAGGTGATGAAGGCAGAGGAATCAAAAACGGCAGATATCAGCCTTTTTGAAAATCCCTTCGACGGTGCCTTTGACGAAAGTATATCAGAGCTCAGCCGTGTAAACGAAAGAGCCTTTAAGCCTCTTGATGATATATTCAGCTTTGATACTCCCTCTGCAAATAAGGGTGGCAATCAGATGCAGGTCGCAGAAGCAGAGCCTGTGAAGAGTACCGAAAAGCCTGCGGATGAACCTTCCTCCGATGGCTTTGTAATGGATACCTACGAGGAGATAAAGGCACCCGAAGAAACCTCGGGCGGCTTTGAAAGAGAAATCGCCAAGGCGTCATATATACGTGAATCAGGCACTACAAGAAGGCGCTATGCGGCAAATATGTACACAAAGACCGCAAGTAACGATGAAGTGATGTTCCCTGATATAGTAAGCGACGGCGGCGAAAGAATGACCGAGGATGATTTTGATATTCTTCCCTCGGCTACTCCCGTAAAAAAGCAGGCGGAGCAGACAAAAGCTCCCGAGCCTGAAGCAAAAACGGAAATTATCGAAATTCCCGACAAGCCAAAAAGAAGGAGAACACCTCCAAAAATAACTCTCGGAGAAAACGGCGGTACGAATAAGACTCAGCGTGTGCTTGACGGACTTTTCAGTCCCGTAAAGACAAAGAATCCTTTTCTGACCGAGGATAATGAAACCGAGGAATAAGCTTTACGAAATAAGCAACAAATTCCTGTCAGAGCTATACCCTGACCGCTGTGCCGTATGTGATGCAATTATAGATGCCGGAAACTGCGTCTGTGCTGATTGTAACGAGCAATTCCCGAGAAAACCCGAGATATTCCGTTTAGGCAAAGCCACCTGCTACAGCGTTTGCGAATATAACGAAGAAAATAAGAAAATCGTATTCGGTGCAAAGGACGGCAGAGATTTTTACAAGCTGTGCTTTATGGCGACCGAGATACATGAGCTTTTAAAGTATTACGGAGTAATAAGCGAGATAGAAGCTATTATTCCCGTTCCCGCATATTTCCTGAAAAGGCTAAAAAGAGGCTTTAATCATACCGAAAAGATGACACGGCATTTAAGCTATCTTTCAGGCATAGATACCGTTAAAGCTGTAAGAAAGATAAAGGAAGCCGCCGAGCAGAAGGCTCTCAACCGAACAGACAGAATGAAAAATTCCGAGGGTAGCTACGTAGTGCGGGAAAGAAACAGAATAAGGAACAAAACCGTGCTTCTTATCGACGACGTAAGTACCACAGGCTCTACCTTAAAGGAGATTTCAAGGCTTCTGCAAAAGGATGGAAACAAGGTTATCTGCGCAGTATTCGCAAAAACACCCTATAAAGGCAACAAAGAATAAAAGTCCGCCTTGATAACCAGCGGACTTTTTTTATAACTACAACGGACGTAAAGCCTTTTGTACGGCAATTCAAGGGCTTAAGCCACCGTACAGCCCGCTGTTGTTTAATATAATATATGTGAAAAGACTTGTCTTGGGTAGTGTTTATAGCCACTTTACAAAATATAAAAATATTAATTTTGGCTATTTTCCCGAATTTGATACAAGCCTCTTTACTTTAGCGTGAAATTATGTTAATATACCATAGGAACAAATAAAATCAAAATATCTGTAATACAGAAAGGAAAGAAAAATTATGAAGAAATTCGGTATTTTTTCAATGGTAGCGGCTTTAGCTCTTACAGCTACCATCGGTTTTGCAGGCTGTTCTTCTGCACCTGCAAATTCAGGTACCTCCCAGACTACAGAGGATAACTCACTTCAGAAGATCAAGGATTCAGGCAAGTTCATTTTAGGACTTGACGCTACCTTCAAGCCCATGGGCTACACAGACGAAAACGACCAGATCGTAGGCTTCGACATCGACGTTGCTGAAGAAGTATGCAAGAGAATGGGTGTTGAGCTTGTAAAGCAGCCTATCAACTGGGAAACCAAGGAAACCGACCTTGAAGTAGGTAAGTGCGACTGCATCTGGAACGGTATGAGCGTAAGCCCCGAAAGAGCAGAAAAGATGAATCTTTCTGATCCTTATATGAAGAATGCAATGGTATTCGTTGTTAAGAGCGATAGCCTTGTAGCAAGCATGGATGACCTCAAGACAGCTAAGATTGCAGTTCAGAATGGCTCTACTGCACAGGATATTTTAGAAAAGAGCGAAATCAAGGATACTATCACAGTTTCCGCTATCGCTACAAACGTAGAAGCGTTACAGCAGCTCGAAATGGGACTTTGCGATGCAGTATTCCTTGACAAGATCGTAGCAGATTACGAAATCAAGACTTCAGGCAAGGCTTTAAAGGTACTTCCCGAAGGACTTGCAGAGGAAGAATACGCTATCGGCTTCAGAAAGAACGATCAGAAGCTCCGTGACGAGGTACAGAAGATACTCGTTGAAATGAAGAAGGATGGCAAGCTCGCTGAAATCTCTACAAAGTGGTTCGGCTCTGACATCACAACAGTAAAGGCTGACTGATAATGAAATTATCCCCGTTTTTACGGGGATAATATTTTTAATAATGGATGTGGTTTTTTGGAAAAGATAATAAAAATCGTATGCCTGATTCTTAATATTCTCGCATGGGCGGTATTTGTTCTCGGTCTTATCCGTCTTTTAGTTGTATGGAACACACTTCCCGATGAAATAGGAATACACTTTACTTCGGACGGGAACTTTGACGCCAGACGAAGCAAGCTTCTTGCCTTTTACCCGTATATCATATCCCTTCTTACACTTGCTTTTTTCGGCATTTGCGGATTCTTTTCAAATAAGATAAAATCAGGACTGAAAATAAGCAGTAAAGGTGATATGATAATAAGACAACAAATCAGATTATCAATTTATATAATTCAGTTCAATGTTGTTTTTTTCTTCAGCGGAGAATGGGCAGACGCTGTAATAAGACAACGACAGCTTAATACTGTCATCCCTGTATTAAGTATGTATATATTCATGCTTTTACTTTTACTTCTTGTAATAAGCATCGTTATTGTCAGATTTACCTGTAAAAAGAAGGAATGATATTTACCCCGTAAAGACCGGCATTTTTGAGGATGTTTTTATATTACAAAAAAGTTACTGCATATCAGGCTGATTACCGCGTCGATTATTCCTCCTGCAAAGCAGCCGACCAGAACGACAAGTCCCTTTGAAAGATATTCGCTGTAAAGCTCCTTTAGTCTTGAAGCGGTATCTCTTCCACTTATGTAGAGAAAAAGTCTGCCCGAGGTTTTTAAAGCACATCTGCAGATATAAAGCATAAGCACAGTACCTATGACAAAGGAGGGCAGGACAAAGGCACAAAAGGTAAGTAAGCCGTTAAGCACGCCGTAAGCCTTTATCAGAGAGAAAAGCATTATCCCCGTACCTGTGCATTTTATCACAGGGAGCAAAAATACGGCAGGTTGGGATATACTGCTGAAGCCAAGCAGAAAAGCGGACAGATTCCATAGTGACGTAGTAATAAAGGAGGCGGCGGCATTCGAAAAGAAGCCGCCCTTTATTTTTGCGGTAAGACTGTGGTCCAGCTGATTTTCCGTCAGCGGTTGAAAAAAGTCACCGCAAAGAGTAATACCGATAACAAATCCGACTACGGATAATATTATAAGTACGATACCGACAATATTTCCGTCACCTCTTCTGATTTTTATTTTATGCGGTGCGGAAAACTCAAAGGGGATAATTTCAGCTTGCTCTGCGTATATCTTTATATCCTCATCCGTCTGCGCTACTGCGTCTGGCTCATATATAAGATTTCTTTCCTTTTCAAGAGTATTTACAAATTCCATAGTCTTGTCCCTCCTTATAGTTAAATCTATGATAGACCGAATCGTAATATTACCCGAATCCCTTGAAGTCTACACAACAAGGCGTGTATATTTATCGTATATACTAAAAATTTTTAATATTTTTATAAATTTTTGTCAAATAAATATAAGTTAAGCTATTGAAATATAATAAAATGTATGCTATAATTATACTGTGTACGAGTAACCGTAAAGGAGGACTCAATGAAAAATATAGCATTATTTGTCGGATTTCTTGATAATGAATTTTCCATGGACGTTATGGAGGGTGCAAGAATCGCCGCTCGTGAGCTGGATGTAAATCTTTTCATAATACCCGCACGTCTTATTATAAATAACTACTCCGAAGAAGAGCTTAACATATATACCTATCAGTATAATACTATGTTTTCCTATATAGAAAAGGGGAACTTTGACGGTGTTATAATGGAAACGGGCGTTATATGTAACGGCATGACGGATGAAGCTGTGAAGGAGATGTTCGATTCCTTCGGCGTTCCCGTTGTCAGCATTGCCCGTAAGGTAGAGGGATACCCCAATATCCGTTTTAACAGTAACGGACTGAGGGAGGAGATAGAGCATCTTATTGAGCATCACGGCTGTAAGAAAATAGGCTTTATCGGTGGTCCTGAAAATAACGGAGAGGCTATAGAACGCTTTGAGCTTTATAAGCAGACTCTTCAGGATAACGGCTTACATTTTGACGAAAAGCTCTGCGGATACGGAAATTTCTCCGAGTTCTGCGAGGATGAAGTCTTAAAGGTATTAGAACGGAATAAGGGAAATATCGACGCCTTATGCTTTGCCAACGACCGAATGGTAATAGGCGGTTATTGGGCAATGGAAAAGCTGGGGCTCGTACCCGGCAGGGACATAATGGTGACAGGCTTTGATGACGCACCATCCGCCTGTGCAATGAATCCCCCTCTGACTACCGTACATTCCAATATTTCAAGACTTGGCAAATATGCGCTTAAGCAATGCTTTGCTATGATAGACGGAGATATCGGACACGATGTATTCGTTGATACCTCTACGGTTATCAGAAGCTCCTGCGGATGCCCGGCAAGAACGACTATAATCAATGAAAGAATCACAGAAGCAGGCTCTATGGAGCGTATCTCTGTAGAAAATCTTTGTGGTGAGATTCGTTCCTTCCTTTTCGATTCCTTGAGTCTGAACGATGAGTATAAGTTCAGGGTAAATGCAATAGTAGACGCCATATACGATCTTCTTTGCGATATATCTCACCCTTATTTTGATGTGAAAAAGCACACAAAAACAATCGGTGACATAGTGTCAAAGCTGGATTATGATACAATCTCCTATGGAGAGGTTTCCTTCGTGCTGAATCTTGTGAGAAAGAAGGGTATATTAGAGGCGTATGACAAGTTTCAGGCGGTAGAATTTTTCTACGATCTGCTTGATGGTATTGCTGAACGAGAGGTAAACAGCGTATATTCGCTTCGTATGGATTATCGTGATACATCCCAGATAACAAGCTCAATTATATATGATGTTCTTGCCAATATAAGTAATGAAGCAACAAGCTATCATTTTATCATAACCAACGTGCGCCGTCACAAGACTGACAGCGGATACCTGTTTATCCACGATATACCTGCCATTAGTCACAGCAGGGAGGAATGGAAGCGTCCCAGAAAGGAAAGACTTGCCTGCTATCACGATGGTGATACAGAGGAGGTCGTGCCCTACGATTGTCAGGAATACGATTCCTCTACTATGTTCAGATGTGAAAAGATAACCGGCAGACCTCACGTATTTATAGTAAATCCTTTGTTCTATAACGAAGAGCATTACGGTGTGCTTCTTGTAGAAAAGGATGATATGGATAAGGCTTATTTTGAATGGGTAGTGTTCAAGCAGATATGCTACGCCCTTAAGATGAAACGCCTTATGGAAGAGCAGATGTCGGTACAGACTCAGCTTTCAAGAAACATGGAGCTTATCGAGTCCTACAACCTTATGCTGAAGGAAAAGAGCGTAAAGGATGAGCTTACAGGCATATATAACCGCCGTGGCTTTATCGAGATGGTGACAGAACAACTTACCACACCTGAAAATCTCGGAAAGAAAGCGGTTGTGGTATTTGCTGATATGAACCATCTTAAGGTGGTCAACGACCGCTTTGGTCACGATGAGGGCGACTTTGCGATAAAGGGTATCGCAAATATGCTTAAAAGCTGCTTCCGTTCCAGCGACGTGGTAGCCCGCTTCGGTGGTGACGAATTTGCCGCCTTCGGATTTATAAGAGGCGAAAATTTTGAAGCTATCCTTCGTGCAAGAATGAAGGAGATACAGACCGAATTTAACGTAAACAGCGGCAAGCCCTTCCTGGTAACTGCCAGCATCGGCGTTTACGAATTCAGATGTGATGAAACCACAAATCTCACCGAATGTATGAATAAGGCAGACGCTCTTCTTTATGAGGATAAGAAGCACAAGCCGTCAACAATATTAAGATGATATTTCTGCAGAACTCATTCCGCAAGGGGTGAGTTCTGTTTTGTATCCCAATTACGAAAGTATAAAATTTATTACCGAAGTATTATATTTCTGTTGCATTATTCACAACTTTGGATTATAATAAAAAAAGAAATACTTTTGATACAGGGTGAGGTACATACTATGAAGGAATCGGAAAAGCAGATAACCGCAAGGCTGTTTCAACAGAGAGAACAAGGCGATAAGCACTCTCCCTACGAACACGAATTCAACTATTATGAGCAGGTAAGAGAGGGAAATACCGCCCGTCTTTCTGAGCTGATAAACGAGCTTGGCGGAAAGGGTATGGGCGTACTTTCAAAGGATCCTATCCGTAATGTCAGATATCACTTTATTATTTCGGTGGCACTTGTTACCCGTTATTGCGTAGAGGGTGGACTTGAGATGGAAACTGCCTACACAATGAGTGATTATTATATCAATAAAGCAGATGAAATAAACAGTATAAGCGAGATAAATGCGCTTAATATGGAAATGGCAATGGATTTTGCTATGAAGATGAAGGCTGTAAAAACGAAGACAATTTATTCACGTCACGCTGTTATGTGTATGGATTATGTCACAACCAATCTGCACTCAAAGCTCACTGTAGAAAGTATTGCAGAAAATATCGGTCTTTCGGCGGGTTATCTTTCCCGTATGTTCCATAAGGAAACGGGAGTAACAGTAAGCGGATATGTTGTGAAAAAAAGAATTGAGGCGGCACAGAATCTTCTTAAATATTCCGATTATAAATCGGTGGATATAGCAAATTATCTTTGCTTTGGTTCTCATAGTCATTTTATAAGTGTATTCAGGAAATACACCGGAATGACTCCCAAGCAATATCGTAATAAGTATTTCCGTAGTGACTGGACCTTATCAGAGCACAGAGCAATTCGATAAAAATAAAATAGAAGTATTAAATTTGATATTAAGGTTATAAAAATGATATAATTGTTGATGTTTTTGTGATAGAATTTAGTGCAAGGAGAGATGGTGCAACCCTACGGGAAATATAAATGCCATCTGTTATAAAGTGTATGGAAAATAAAAATATCAAAAAGGCAATTATAATAGCGATAATTGTTGCGGTCGTAGTTGTAGGCGGTGTGATAGCGCTTCTCACGATTTTACCCGGCAATAAGAATAATGAGGATAGCGGTCTTTCTTCAGCGGTTTCTTCGGAGATAACAGAGGAGGAAAGCTCTGAAGAAGAGGAAACAGTTGCACCTACTCCCGTAAACTACTATGGTGAGATGATAGTAAAGGATGGAATTATCACCGGTTCAAAGACTGGCGAAAAAATGCGTGTTACCGGTATGAGCTTCTTCTGGAGTAACTGGTCACAGAAATATTATAATAAAGACTATGTAGACCTTATGGTAGATGACTTCAACTGTGAGATTGTTCGTTGCTCATACGGTATTCAGGATGACGGAGTACCCTATGACGAAACCTGTGTGCCTCTTATCGAGGATGTTATAAATCAGGCTATTGAAAGAGGCGTATATGTTATACTTGACTGGCACTCTCACGGTGCACACAAGAACCCTGAGGAGTCTATCGAATTTTTTACAGATATGGCAAAGAAGTACGGACAGTACGATAATGTCATTTTTGAAATTTTCAACGAGCCTATGAATACAAGCTGGCTTCAGGTAAAGAAATATGCAGAGCAGGTGATTCCCGAAATCAGAAAGCATTCTGATAATCTGATTCTTGTAGGCACACCCAACTGGAGTCAGGACGTACTGTCTGCGGCAAAGCTCCCTGTAGAGGGCGATAACATTGCCTATACCCTTCATTTCTATGCAGGCACACATAAAAAGTGGCTTCGTGATAATGCTGATAAGGCAATGAAGCAGGGAATTGCTTTATTCGTTTCCGAATGGGGAAGCGTGAATGCTGACGGTAACGGCGGCATCAATAAGGAATCGACAGAAGAATGGATGCAGTGGATTGATGAAAATCAGCTTTCCAGCTGTAACTGGGCTATAAATGACAAGGCTGAAGGCTCTAGTATTTATGTGTCCGATAGTGAAATAAGTGAAACCGGAAAGTATATAAGAGAGCTTATAAAGGCGAGAACACTCATAGCTCCCTGGAGAGAAGCTAAATCAGAATAAATAAGGAGAAACGATATGGCGTTCAGAAAAGATTTTATATGGGGTGCGGCAACAGCGTCCTATCAGATAGAAGGTGCAACAAACGAGGACGGAAAAAGTCTTAATATCTGGGATACCTTCTGCGAGATTCCCGATAAGGTATATAACGGACATAGCGGTGCAATAGGCTGTGATCATTACCACAGAGTAGACGAGGATGTTGCACTTATGAAGGAGATCGGCATAAAGGCATACCGTTTTTCTCTCAGCTGGAGCAGAATTCTGCCCGAAGGCACAGGCGAAGTCAATGCGGCAGGTATAGGCTTTTACAATCATCTTATAAACAAGCTGCTGGAAAACGGAATCACTCCTTTTATTACTCTTTATCATTGGGACCTGCCCTATTGTCTGTATCTTCGCGGAGGTTGGTTAAATCCCGAAATCAGCGATTGGTATGCCGAATATGCAAGAGTGGTGACCGAATCCTTCTCTGACAGAGTAAAGAGCTTTATTACCTTCAACGAGCCTGAGGTCTTTGTTGACTGCGGATATCGTCAGGGCTTCCATGCTCCGGGATATAAGCTGGGCAGAAGGGATATGATGAATATCTGCCATAACGTTCTTACTGCCCACGGAAAAGCGGTAGCGACAATGAGAAAATATGCAAAGCAGCCTTTAGAAATAGGCTTTGTGTCCGCTACAATGCCACCCATCCCCGTAAACAGTACCGAAAAGGAAATCGAAGCGGCAAGGGATAGCTATTTCAGGAATGATAAGTACGCCTTTCCTGTACAGAATGGTATCTGGGAGGATACGATATGCTTTGGTAAATACCCCGAGGATATAGATACCTCTCTGCTCCCTGAAGGCTACGAAAAGGATCTGGCGATAATCAGCACACCTATTGATTTTATCGGACTCAATATCTATCGCGGACAGTATATAACTGCAGATGAGGGCGGCAACAGAATCAATGTTCCCTCAGGACTCAATCAGCCTACAACGGCAATGGATTGGGAAATCACTCCCGAGGCACTTTATTGGGGCCCGAAATTCTTCCATGAGAGATACGGACTTCCGATATATATTACCGAAAACGGAATTTCTGTCCGTTGTGAACCCTCTCCCGACGGAAAGATATATGATATTCCCCGTATCGATTATATGAGAGATTATATTGCCTGCCTTGAAAAAGCTGCAAACGACGGCACAGAGATAAAGGGTTATTTTGCCTGGTCGTTGCTTGATAACTTTGAATGGGCGTGCGGCTTTAAAGAGCGCTTTGGTCTTATTCACGTAAACTACGAAACGGGCAAGCGCACACTCAAGGAATCTGCAAAGTGGTATTCAGATTTTATAAAAAAGAACGGAAAATAAAAACGGATATTGATTCTGTTTATGTTTATCGTAAAACCTCCGGAAATAAAAGAAAGCTCACGGTTTATCCGTGAGCTTTCAGTGTTGTGCAACGAAAACCACCTGCTATGCAGGTGGTTCCAAAAGGCTATGCCTATGAGTAGAAAATAAAACCCTCCGATGGTATAATGAAAGAGGTCTGCCAACCAAAATTCAAAAACCAAAGGAGGAAGTTCAAGTGAACAATAATAGTTTAGCACATACAAAGTGGAATTGCAAGTACCATATAGTTTTTGCACCAAAGTACAGAAGACA
>JAFQUH010000112.1 GCA_017408635.1 Ruminiclostridium sp.
GAAGTGGATAATCACTTTATGAAGGTTTTGAGATATTTAAAGCCTTATTGGTATCTGGCACTTTTAAGTCCGCTGGCAATGATACTTGAGGTATCAATGGATTTATTACAGCCACAGCTTATGTCGGATATCGTAAACAATGGTATACTCGGTGACGGCGAAGCGGCAAGTAATTTAAGCTACGTAGTAATAACAGGTCTTAAAATGCTTGGGTTTTCGCTTATAGGCTGTCTTGGTGGTATTGCAAGTGCGGCCTTTGGTACAACTGCGGCACAGAAAATGGGAAACGATTTAAGAAAAGCGGTATTTGACAAGGTAATGCATCTGTCCTTTCAGCAGACGGACAAGTTTACTACAGGCTCACTTGTAACAAGACTTACAAACGACGTTACCGCAGTTCAGGATTTTGTGGCGATGTCGCTGCGAATGTTTGTAAGAACGGGTATGCAGTTTATAGGCGGTATCGCGGTAATACTTACTTTAAATGTGAACTTCGGTATGGTGCTTGCAATTTCGATGCCGATACAGATACTCGTACTGTTTCTTATACTCAGAAAGGCTACGCCGTTATTTTCCGTGGTTCAGGACAAGCTCGATAAGGTAAACAGCGTAGTTCAGGAAAATGTAACGGGCGCAAGAGTAGTAAAGGCGTTTACAAGAGAAGAATATGAAAAGGGAAGATTCGATAAAGCGAATACCGACCTTATGACTACAAATTTAAGAGTACAGAAGCTCCTTGCTACGCTGAATCCTATACTTATGGTGGTTATGAATGCCTCTGTTATAGCAATCATTATGATCGGCGGCTTCCAGGTAGAAGCAAAGGCTATGATGGTTGGTGACGTTATGGCGGCGGTTACCTATATAACACAGATACTTATGTCGGTTATGATGGTTGGTATGATGATTCAGCAGGTATCCCGTGCAACTGCTTCTATCAGAAGAGTAAATGCAGTTCTTGATACAGTGCCTGCGGTAAACGATCCCGAAAATGCGGTGAAAGCATCAGATATAGGCACAATCGAATTCAAGGACGTTCAGTTCTACTATCCCGGCTTTTCAGGCAGACCTGTGCTTAAGGATATTGACTTAAAGATAGAAAAGGGGCAGATGGTAGCTATACTCGGTGCTACCGGTTGCGGAAAGACCTCGCTTGTGAATCTTATATCAAGATTCTACGATGCTACTAGTGGTGAGGTTTACGTGAACGGAGTAAACGTTAAGGAGCAGAGTATAGAAGAGCTTCGTAGCAGGATAGGTGTCGTGCTACAGAAAAGCGAGCTGTTTTCGGGAACAGTCAGCGAAAATATCCGCTGGGGTAAGCCCGACGCTACCGATGAAGAGGTAAAGCAAGCGGCAAAAATTGCTCAGGCAGATGAATTTATCATGGGCTTCAACGATGATTATGAAACTATGATAAGTGAAAAGGGTGCGTCCTTGTCAGGCGGACAGAAGCAGAGAATGTCTATAGCAAGAGCAATCGTAAAAAAGCCTGATATACTTATATTTGATGACAGCACCTCGGCGCTTGACTTAAGCACAGAGGCGGCACTACATAAGGCGCTCAAGGAAAATCTCCAGGGCGTTACTATCGTAATGATAGCACAGAGAATAGCAAGCGTTATGAGAGCCGATAAGATAGCCGTACTCGACGAC
>JAFQUH010000113.1 GCA_017408635.1 Ruminiclostridium sp.
GTCAGGTGGTAACCACCGACAGTATCGAAATGAAGATAACCGAGCAGGTACAGGCAGGTCAGGTACTGGTTGACGGACTTGGAGTCGGTGACGTCGGCTCTGTGGTACTCCGTGACAGAAAGCATCTTGCAGAGGACGGTCTTATTATGGTGGTGGCTACTATGAACCGTGAAACAGGTGCGGTAGTTGCAGGTCCTGACGTAATAACAAGAGGCTTTGTATACGTAAAGGAATCGGAAGAGCTTATCGACAATGCAAAGCAGGTGGCGGCAAAGAGCTTCAAGAAGTGCGCTGAAAAGAATATCCGTGAATGGGGTAACATCAAGTCAGCGGTAAGAGATGATCTCAGCGATTATATCTATCAGAAAACAAAGAGAAGTCCTATGATACTTCCTGTAATTATGGAAATATAAACTGAAAGGAGGCGGCAGCCTTGAAAAACTTCTACCGTGACGGCGGTCTTGTAATATCTGTTACAGCACTTATCGTTTCCCTTGCGGCATTACTCGTATACGTGTATACCTGCAGTGTAAGGATATTCTGGCTGTCGGCGCCCTTTATCGTGCTTATCGGTGGCTTTGCCATAGGAAAGCTCATCCAGGTAACGAGAAAGACCTTCCAGTACTATGCAAGAGTTGAGGAGGAACTGGATTCCAAAAAGAATATGAGCATCCAGACCTTCCCTATTTCTGCAGTCGTTGTGGACACCAAGGAAAATATAGTCTGGTGCAACGAGCTTTTTTCAAGGGAATTTGAAGAAAACTGTGAATACGGCAATCCTTTAAGCAATATAACCGATATATCCGTTGAGGATTTTTTCAGAAAAGACGGCATCACGATAAGCTATAATTCGTGTATATACAGCGTTCACGCCAAGAAAATTGACGAGGATGAAAAGGGAGAATTATCTCTTCTGTTCTTTAAGAACATTACCGAATTCAAGACTCTGCAGACAGAGAAGAAACAATCCCAGCCTGTTGTAGTGCTTATTATGATAGACGGCTACGAGGAAATTATAAGCGATGCTCTCGAAAGCGAAAAGGCTAACGTTTCGGTACAGATAGATAAGCTACTTGAAGATTTCGTATCGCAGACCTCGGGTATTCTCCGCAAAAACTCCTCCAACAGATTTATTGCAATACTTGAAGAAAGACACATTGCAAAGCTGATTGAAAGCAAGTTTGAGATACTGGACAAGGCAAGAGAGATAGTAGTCGGCGACAGACTTAACGTATCCCTATCCATCGGTATCGGCAGAACGGGTAAAACTCTTAAGGAAAGCGAACAACTCGCCCAGCAGGCTCTAGAAATGGCACTGGGCCGAGGCGGTGACCAGGCGGCTATAAAGACGGAAAGCGGCTTTGAATTCTATGGCGGCGTATCCAAGGGTGTTGAAAAGCATACCCAGGTAAAGACAAGAATCATCGCAAACTCTCTGCTGGATCTGGTGGCAGGTTCGGACAAGGTGTACATAATGGGGCACAGATACAGCGATCTTGACAGCGTAGGCTCCTCTGTGGGACTTACCTGTGCTATAAGGAATTTAGGCAAGAGTGCTTATGCGGTATGTGATACAGAAACGTCACTAGCCAGAAACCTCATTGAAATGCTACACGAAACCGAAAATGAAGAGCCGTTGTTCCTTGCTCCCGAAAAGGCTCTTGAGGATATAACCTCAGGCTCGCTTCTTATAATCTGCGATACTCACAGTACACAGCTTCTTGAAAGCGAGGAGCTTTATAATGCGGCGGACAAGGTGGTAGTAATCGACCATCACAGAAAGGTAGTAAATCATATAGATAACGCTATCATATTCCATCACGAGCCCTATGCTTCTTCCGCCTCTGAAATGGTAACGGAGCTTATCCAGTATTTCGGAGACGCAGGAAAGTTAAGAGCGGTCCAGGCGGAATGTCTGCTTGCGGGTATTACTCTTGATACCAAGAATTTCGTTATGAGAACAGGCGCCCGCACCTTTGAGGCGGCGGCGTATTTAAGAAAGCTGGGTGCTGATACCGTTACGGTAAAGAAGCTCTTTGCAAGCTCGGTA
>JAFQUH010000114.1 GCA_017408635.1 Ruminiclostridium sp.
GGCTCCTCAAAGTCGCACAGTGTAGAATCTCTTGAAAGCTGCGGTGCTGAAGTTCAGAAGGGTAACGCTCCCGAAGAAAGAAAGCTCCAGAGATTATTCAGAGATAAGAACGCTACTCAGCTTATAAAGCGTTGTAATGACTTCGGTGCAGGCGGTGTATCCGTTGCTATCGGTGAGCTTGCAGACGGCCTTGAAATCGACCTCAATGCAGTTCCCAAGAAGTATGACGGTCTTGACGGCACAGAGCTTGCTATTTCCGAATCCCAGGAAAGAATGGCGGTAGTCGTTGACAAGAACGACGTTGAAAAGTTCATTGCTCTTGCAGGCAAGGAAAACCTTGAGGCTACTCCCGTAGCGGTGGTTACTGCTGAACCCAGACTTAAGATGAACTGGAACGGCAAGACTATCTGCAACATCGCAAGAGAATTCTTAAATTCAAACGGTGCAGAAAAGCACACGGATATATACGTAGGCAACCCCACGGTATCCTACTCCACAGGCAGAAAGAACACAGCAAAGGACTGGGAAGAGCTTGTAACAGACCTCAACATCTGCTCACAGAGAGCTCTCGTTCAGCGCTTCGACTCCACCATCGGTGCAGGTACAGTTCTTCTTCCCTATTCAGGTAAGACACAGCAGACTCCTGTTCAGGCTATGGCGGCAAAGATTCCTGTAATCGGCAACAAGACAAAGACCGCTTCTATCATGGCATGGGGCTTCAATCCCTTTGTAAGCAAGCAGTCACCCTACCATTCTTCAGCTCTTGCAGTTGTTGAAAGTATCGCAAAGGTTGTTGCGGCAGGCGGTAGCAGTGATAAGTGCTGGCTCACCTTCCAGGAATACTTTGAGCGTACACAGGGCAAGGCAGAAAGATGGGGCAAGCCTTTTGCGGCATTACTCGGCGCATACAAGGCACAGCTTGCACTCTCCTGCGGCTCTATCGGTGGTAAGGACTCAATGTCAGGTACCTTCGAGGATATCGACGTACCTCCTACCCTTGTTTCCTTCGCAGTATCCACGGCAAAGGCTGACAAGATCATTTCCGCTGAATTCAAGCTCCCCTTTAATAGCATTTACTATATTGCTCCCGAATATGACGAAAACCAGATGCCCAAGTTTGATAGCGTAAAGAAGGTATTCGGCATAGTTGAAAAGGCAATCGCAGAGGGCAAGGCTTTATCCGTATGGTCACTTGCCGGCGGCGGTGTGGCTGAAGGTATCTTCAAGATGTCCCTCGGTAACAGAATCGGTGCAAAGCTGAACGACCTCACAGACAGCGAATTATTCGATCTTTGCTACGGCGCATTCATCATCGAAGCAAAGTCTGAAATCGAAGGTGCAAAGCTCATCGGTGAAACAACTGACGAATACAAGATTACCTGCGGCGACGTGGTTATCGATATCGCAGAATATGAAAAGAAGTATGACGCAGTATTAGAGCCTATCTTCAAGAATTCCGTACCCGAAATGCCCGCTCCCGTTTCTGCGGCATATGACAAGGGTTGCGATCTTCTCGTAAACAAGCCTGCAAGAGGCATTGCAAAGCCCAGAGTTCTTATCCCTGTATTCCCCGGTACAAACTGCGAATACGATATGGCGGCGGCATTCAACCGTTACGGCGGCGAGGCTGAAATATTCGTTATCAGAAACCTCACGGCACAGAATATGGAGGACAGCGTTAACGAATTCGTTGCACGCATCAAGGAAAGCCAGATGATTGCCGTTCCCGGTGGTTTCTCCGGCGGTGACGAGCCTGAAGGATCTGCAAAGTTCATCAATGCATTCTTCCGCAATCCCAAGATCAAGGAAGAGGTTGAAGAGATGCTCTACACAAGAGATGGTCTTATGATCGGTATCTGTAACGGCTTCCAGGCACTTATCAAGCTCGGTCTTGTTCCCTTCGGAAAGATAGTTCCTCTGACAAGCGAATCTCCTACTCTTACTTATAATACAATCGGTCGTCACCAGTCACAGCTTGCTCTGACAAAGATCTGCACAAACAAGTCACCCTGGCTTATGCACTGCAAGGTTGGTGAGGTACACAATATTCCTATCTCCCACGGCGAAGGCAGATTTGTTGCAAGTGAAGAGGTAATAAAGGATCTTATCGCAAACGGTCAGGTTGCTACACAGTACGTTGATTTACAGGGCAATCCCACAATGGATCTTGCCTTCAACCCCAACAGCTCTATGTGTGCAATCGAAGGTATCATTTCTCCCGACGGTCGTGTACTCGGTAAGATGGGACACACAGAACGTATCAGCGAAAACACCTGCGTAAACGTAGATGGCAACAAGGAACAGCTTCTGTTCAAGGGCGGCGTTGATTACTTCAAATAATAAATAAATAAACAAAATACCTTTGGCGAAAGCCAAAGGTATTTTTATTTATCGCAAATAAAACGATTTTCTTCATCAAAGGAAATATTTATTGTATCCGTTATATCCATACGTATTTCAAAAAGCGAAAGAAATTCCCTGGCGGCGGCTTCATTAAGATAGAGCTTTCCTTGCCTGAAATCGTAATATGCTTTTTCATTTTCAGGCTTCCAGTTATCCGACGGCAAGCCCTTATCGGTATATTTCTCCTTCACATTAAAAAACAGACGCTGGGTGTTTATAAAAACATACAGATGCTTTTTCCCTGTTTCCTTATCCGTTACATACACAGAGGTCTTGCCTATATTGTGATATATATGCTCCTCATCAAAAACAACATCCAGAAGTGCCACAATATCTATTTCGTAGCCACCCGCCGCATTAACTGAGGCTATACCGCTGATAATGTTTTCCTCTGACTCATTTATCACCACATCCACATTCTGCAAGGCTATACTTTCAGAAAACTCCTGCCTCGTATAAATTCTGTAATCCTTTGAGGCTATGTACCCATTATATTCCAAGGTCATAAAATATATCTGTTCCTTAGTTTTAAAATGAACAAATGCCGGACATCCCGGAATACAGACAATAAACATATCGGTTATTCTGTCTATGCTCTCTGATTTCCCGTTTTCGAAGCTGTTACACAGATATTCGTTAAGACTTACTCCGTCACACAGAAATTCAAGCAGCTTATAATTGAAGGTGACGTTCCAGCCATCTTTCATAAGTCCTATCTTCCCTCCGACAGGATCGTCAAAATATATCTTGTTCAGCTCTTTCTCCTTCCTTATATTTCCGAACACATAATACCCTTTATCAAAATTGCCTGCAAAGAGATAAGTTTCCACCATTTCAGCAATCAGCTCATTATCTAAAATTTCAGGCTCTGCAACAAACGCCCTGCCAAGCTCACCGGAGAGAAAATATACCTTTAAAGAGTGGGTATACTCCTTCTCTTCCGTATCGGGGAAAATCTCATAACTGCTTACCGGCATTTTCTCGTCCTTATCCGTATCCGACATAATTACAACAGCAATTATCGGTATAAGAAGCATAATAACAAAAACAGAAAGAATTACGGTGCGGATCTTATCTGATCTTAAGCTATCTACTACGATGCCATCATCGGATTGTTGTCCGTTCTTTTCCGTTTCTTTTTCCTGCATAATTCCCCCTCCTTCCGCAAAGGCTTTTACAATGGATTATACTATAAATGCCTGCGTTTTGCAATAGCAATAAATGACTAATTTGCAAAATCAAAGGATGTTATATATAAAAAGCAATTGTATTTTTGCCACTTTTGTGCTATAATCAAATTAACATATGGGGGTGATTAGCTTGTTAATAACAATTATGGATATGTTGACCTTCATTTTGTCACTTGTCATGATTGGAATTATTCTTGGTAAATATAAAAAGCTGGATACCTTGTTTTTCTTACTGGGACTTTCTATAGTAGTAAACTGTCTGGGACGCTTTATGCTTTCTTCAGCACAGAATCTTGAAACGGCGATATGGGCAAACCTCTTTTTATACGTAGGCGGAAGCTACGCTCCCCTATTGCTTGCTATCGTACTGTTCAAGGTCTGCAATATGAGGTTTCCGAAAATAGCTACAATAATTATGACAACGTATTCCACCATCATTCTTCTGCTTGTAATGTCTGTCGGCTATACTGATTTATACTATGCCGACGTACAGCTTATAAAGGCAGACGGCTATAGCTATCTTGAAAAGGTATACGGACCGCTCCACATACTCTACCCCATAATGATGGCACTGTACGGAATATTCCTTGTTGTGTTCGTGGTAAGAGGGATAATCCACAGAAAAAGAATATCCGTAAGAACGGTAATAGGTACGGGCGCTACGGGACTTGTTATAATTTCCGCATACATTATAGAGCAGATAATCGATCTCAACATCACTCTTATGTCGTTGGGTTATCTTATCGTAATGGTATTTATCATTAAATTCTTCGACCGCATCAACGTATACGATATGACTGCAAATATAGTCAGCTTCGTTGAAAACAGAGGCGAATTCGGATACATAGTCTTTGACAACAAAAACAGATTCATAAGCTGTAACGGTTACGTTGCGGAAACCTTTCCTGAAGTCAAGGGCTGGGTGGTAGACAGTACAATTCCTGTGAGTGACAGTCCGCTTTACAGCGAGGTAGTGCAGTTCTTCCTCGGAAAAGAATGGGAAAAGGGCAGGTCGAAAATAATAAACATCGACGATAAATTCTTTGAGATAAACGTAAGACCTATCCAGCATGGCAAAAAGCACGCAGGCTACGTTATCGAGTTTACCGACAGAACTCTTGAGCGCAAGTATTATAACAGTATAGAAAACTACAATTCGCAGCTTGAAAAAGAGGTTGCGATAAAGACCGCCGATATTCTTCATATCAAGGATATGATGGTACTAGGTATGGCGGATATGGTAGAAAGCCGTGACAACAACACAGGCGGACACATAAAGCGTACCAGCGCAATCGTAAAGATATTTGCTGAAAAGCTACGCTCTCATTGTACTGAGCTTGGAATAAGCGAAAAGTTCTTGAAGCAGGTAGAAAAGGCGGCGCCGATGCACGATCTTGGTAAGATAGCCATAGACGACGCTATATTGCGAAAGCCCGGCAAATTCACCGACGATCAATTTGCACAAATGAAGCGTCACACCACCGAGGGCGAAAGGATAGTAACCTCAATTCTTAAGGGCGTTGAGGATGACGAATTTGTGGAGATTGCAAGAAACGTTGCCTTATATCATCACGAAAAATGGAACGGAAAGGGCTATCCCACCGGTACAGCAGGCAAGGAAATACCGATAGAAGCAAGAATCATGGCTCTTGCTGACGTATTTGACGCTCTTGTAAGTAAAAGATGCTACAAAGACGCCTTCAGCTATGATAAAGCCTTTTCGATAATAGAAGAGGATTTAGGTACTCATTTCGATCCTGAGCTTGGCAGGGTATTTCTTGAATGCCGTGAGGAGCTTATAAAAAGTCTTTAAATATATAAGAACCCCCGTAGCCTATGGCTACGGGGGTTCAGACTGAAGACAAACTCACGCACCGCAAAAATGTGCAAAATTTTGTACTTATCTTGTGGGCATATAAAAACGTTGATAGAAAAGTTTAGGGAAGCCGAAAACGGCTTCCCTAAAGCATTTTTGCTTACTTCGTCAACTGACGCCTAACGTACCTTTGCGAACACTTTGTTGTGCATCATCGTGATGCACTTTTGGTGTTCGCTTTACGGCATCCTTGCCGTTCGTACGCCGACGGCGGTGGTTGACGATTTTGACCGAACAGGTCAAAATCAATGGCTGACGTGTGTTTTTCATCGTCTGACAGTGTGTAGACAAATGACTTTGTCTACACACTGAAACCCCGTAGCCTTCGCTACGGGGTTTCTTATATAAGGAGAGCAAAAATATTTAGTCTGTCAATATGAAATTTTCACGATAATTAAAGTTAATCGGATCATCGCCTGCTAGCTGCATATACAAAAGAAGCTTCGGCTCTTCATATTGATTATACAGAATTATATCTGCTACAGGCTCTTCATCCTTTCCAAAGCTGAAGACTGTCAGATATTCGTTATCATCGACCTTGTTTGACATTCTGACAGGTTTATTGTTTTTTTCATCAATAAACTGAACGATAAACTGTGTATCTTTACCTGTTTTTTTGATGCGGCTGAAATCCACCGTCAATTCCCATACTCCTGTATCCTGCTTTTTGCATTTCGAAATAACCGGAGTGGTGGCAATAAGCTCTTCTTCTGTAAGATTATCAGGATTATTCCTTATAAGAAGATAGTCTTCTCTGGTATTTGTTTCAATTCTACCACTGATAACCTGGGAAGCGTCGACGGTGTACGTAAGATACGCCATAAGTTCTGTACTATAGCCGTATTCGTTGAAGGTTATGCCTGCAGTATCTATATAAAGCTCATCCTGATATTCTTCATATTCTGTAGTTCCTTCGCCCGACTCTAATTCAGCGCTGAATTTATAGCTTTCTTTACCGTTTATCAGGACAGGCTTTCCGTTATCCTTTATAACAAGCTCATACTCTATCTTAAGTCCGTTATAAATCTCCGAAAAAGGTATTCTGCTTGAAAAAGGTACACAAAGCTCATCACCCTTTGTATAGATCATTTCATTGTCATTGAAAGTCATACCCACGTTCTGCAAAGCTATGAAATTAGTGTCCGATGTAAAAGAGTTGCTTGTTTCATTATATTCAACAACAAACCCGGTATCCGAATCCCAGAAATTGATGCCATACCATCCAAGAAGCATATCTGTAGCTTTATAATTCATAAAAACGTCACCGTCACGGAATACGGTTTCCAGCGCATCCTTGTTCCAGAAGGTATTATCATCCCTGACAGGATTCGCACTACTCTCATAATACGTTTCGATAGTCTTTGCCTCGCTGTCCGTAACTATATACAGATTCTTTTTACCTGTTTTCATATCCCACATATAATAGGAGGTCTTACTGCCCTCGCGGACAATGAATTTTTCATCAACGACATACTCTAAAAGCTTTGTTATGTTTACTTCTATCGCACCTGCCATATTTCCCACAACAATGTCGTTTAAAGTTTCTCTCTGGTTTATTGTGACAGGTCTTTCCTTCATAGCATAATAATCTACAAGCTCCTCTTTGCTGAATATATCAAAGGGAATATTGTCGTCAAAAAGCATGTTCTGTGTATGATGCAGAAAGTAGGTCTGTCCCCTGTCTTCAAAGTGTATAAAAGCAGCCATACCTGGGATGCAGACTATATAAACATTTGTTATCTCTTCTATTTTTTTGTCTATGCCTTCTTTATCGAATCTCGCATTGCAGAAATCCTTCATTCTGTTATCCCCACAAATGAATTCGAGCAGGTCGGGGGCGAATTTTATCAACCAGCCTTCTCTTATCATTCCGGTTTTTCCGCCTATAGGATCGTTAAAGTTGATTTTTCTAAGCTCATCTGCATTTTCGATATTTCCGAACACGTAATATTCCTTATCGAAATTGCCTGCGAAAAGATAGGTTTCAATCGCATCCGCAACCAGCTTGTTATCAAGCATTTCGGGATATTCGATAATTTCCTTTCCTATTTCCTTTGAAGGATAATACACCTTTATAGAATGGGTATATTCCACCTCCTCAAGAAGATAAGAATATTCATCACTACTTTCAAGAGGCTGTACCCCGATATTATTCTGCAGTATTACTACAGTAACTACCGCAAGGCATACTACAATAGCAATGCACGCCGCAAAAGCCAGCAGACTGTTTCTTCTTCTGACCTTTCCCGATATACCGTTATAGGTATCGGATATATATTCGCTTACTTCAACGTCCCTTGACTGCTGATGAAAAAACAGGTCGCTTGCCGCTTCATCCGTCAGTCTTTCGTCAAGTTTGCTTAAAACGTCATCCCAGAATCGTTTGTTACTCATTGTTATCCCCCTTTCATATTTCTACGCCGTTTCTGACAAGGAAGTCAGCCAGCTTTTTTCGGGTGCGGGACAGCTTCAGCTTTACCGCATTTTCGGTTGCATCCATAATTTCCGCTATCTCTCTGCAGGGCATATTATAATAATACCTTGCTATAAAAATAGTTCTGTTCTTCTGCGGCTCTTTTAACAGAAATTCGTTTATAAGCTCCGCTATTCTGCCGCTCTCCACCTTATTTTCCACGGAAGAATTGTAATTCACGATACTGTCAAGCTCGGTATAGATCTCGTTTTCCTCCCGTCTTGACATTTTTTCGTAGAGTGATAATGCGGTATTCTTTACGATTTTACATATATATCCGCACAGATTCTGCGGATTATTCGGTGGTATGGCGTTCCACACTTTAAGATAGGAGGAATTTATACACTCCTCGCTGTCCTCGTTACTACGTAATATACCGTAGGAAATCTGTCTGCATAGCTTACCGTATTTTGCGTCGGTTTCGTTTATTGCCCTTTCGTCACGGCTGAAATAAAGCTCAATTATTTCTTTATCCTGCATACTCTTTCCCCCTTTCACTCTATAAGACCGATTTTTATATAAAAGGTGTCATATTATTTTTCATATATGAAATTTTATCATAAAATAAAGGGCAGGTCAACCGACCTGCCCTTCACGATTTTCACTTTATCGGTACTTTTACGGTATCGCTGAATATAAAGGGTACGAAACCCGATACACCGCTACCCTCTTCACAGCTGCAGAAATAAGTCAGCTCTATTTCGTAGAAATTATCCGTTATTTCTATTCCTTCGGGTATATCGACTGTTATTCTTGCCGACATAAGCTCGCCTGCATTAACAACGATACCGCCGTTATCGGCTTTTCCCTCCTCTATTATATCAGAGGAAAAAGCGGGAGCACAGCTAAAGCCAATTTCCTCCGTCAGCTTATCAAGAGTAAGCTCTGCGTTTACTCCGTTCACCTTCGCAATCACCGATACGTTTGCGGATGAGGTAGCGGACATCAGTCTGTCAGCTATCATATTAAAGCTCAGTTTGTCGGTGTCGGCAGTTGCTACAAGCCCTGCACCGCCATTATAAACAGGCTTTATATTGCCGCCGCTTTGTACCGTATAGGCGTCGGTGTCATTCCATACGGTAAAGTTCCTTTCCTTTTTGCCGCTTCTTTCACCTGACAGATAGTTATATTCCAGCACCAGAGTCAGATTTCTGTATACGGGATTATTATTATCAGGCTTTATAAAAGGCTCGGCTTCGTTGTTTCTTATATAAAATTCGGTGGTATAGAATTCCTCGTTAGGAACAAAGCTTATCTCCTCCGATTCATCAGTACCATACATTATGGGTATTTTCTTATCTCCATCACGTACGTAGGCTATACAATGCAGCATACTTTCGCTGTCTGTGGGCAGATCAAGCTCCAGCTCTATTTTTATATTATAGGGATCGGTATACCTTATGATATTGCCGCCGTTTATTATTACTCCCATATCAGTATCGGAGTTACCCGAAACATTTATTTCATTATTGCCTGGAGTGACAAATGCGGGTGCGCTCACGATTGCAAACACAGATACCGCAATAAGACACAGAGTAAGACAAGCGACAAGCTGTTTAAAGAATCGTCTGCTATCAAGAAGCCGCTCATATTCCCTTGAATCAAGCTGAATAAAGGTTATCTGCTCGCTATCATCAGAATTGCGGCTGGCTTTTTCAAGTGCCGATGCGGTAACCTCGGTATCAAGACCGCTTATTACGTTGTCCCAGAAATCCTGTTTCATAGTCTTCCACTCCTTTCATATATCATATCCGTTTTCCTTAAGGAATTTCCTTAAGCTCTGCCGTATTCTGCTGAGTCTTGTACGGACTGTAATTTCATTCATTTTAAGAGAGCCTGCCACCTCTGCAACCGACATATTGCAGTAATACCGAAGCACAAAGACATCTCTTGATTTTCTCGGCGCAGTCTTCAGATATTCGTTTATAAGTCTTGCAGTCTGCTTTTCGTCATATTCCTTTTCAACGTCCTGTCTGTCGGGAATAATCTCCATAAGCTCGGTCATCTGCTCGCTTTTGCCGTAAGCCGACCTCTTTTTGAGTACCGTCATTGCCGTATTTCTTATAATAGCGCATAGATAAGCGCATAAAGAGTCGGGATTCTGCGGAGGGATAGCATTCCATAGCTTTAGGTAAGAGGAATTTACACATTCTTCGCTGTCCTGCTCATTATATAATATATTAGTAGCCATTTTTCTGCATAG
The DNA here is from genome assembly GCA_017408635.1 of Ruminiclostridium sp. Lineage (GTDB taxonomy): Bacteria > Bacillota > Clostridia > Oscillospirales > Ruminococcaceae > Ruminiclostridium_E. The sequence continues at coordinate 10,146 of JAFQUH010000114.1, forward strand.
CTTTCCATATTTACTGTCAGTTTCGGATATAGCCTGCTCATTACGGTCAAAATAGAGCTGAATAATATCTTTATCCTCCATAAAATCCCCCTCTCTGTATAATAAGACTACTGTTTTTAAAAAACGTTACATCTTTTTTCATTCTTTTTTTATAGTTTAACATACTTTTTCAGAAATTTAAACCGTTTATAAATAAATTTTAAAAAACACTTGATTTTTTCCGCTCGTTATGATATAATAATTATCGTTGTAAATATGCATATAGCGTATTTACTGCGGAGCAACTCGTAACAAAGTCCGCCTCGGGAGATTTCCCCGTGTAAAAATATGAAATCATTTAATATGCAGACGTGTGTATATCCAAATTTGCAAGGCAAATTTGGATGTGCGGAATTGCACGAAATCGAAGATTTCGTGGTAATCAAAAACTGCTTTGCAGTTTTTGATATGCAGACGGCGCGAAATCGGGTGCGAAATCGCAAGATTTCACGAAAATGAAAAACTGTACAACAGTTTTTCATATACGCTAGCTTCAGCTTTTACAGTAATCTTAACATATGCAGGTGTGGCGGAATTGGCAGACGCGCTAGCTTCAGGTGCTAGTCTTCGCAAGGAGGTGTGGGTTCAAGTCCCGTCACCTGCACCAATTTTAAAGCAGTATCGATATGATACTGCTTTTTGTTATATTTCTTTTACTCCGTTTTCTGAAATCTGTGTATTGAGTTCTTCTGCTGAAATGATTTTTTCTACAGTTTTACTTTCTTCGTCGTCTATGAATGCGTAGCCGGATATGTAAAGCGTGTCATCCCTGACTTTAATTTCTTCAAGTGAGTCTATACCAAAAGTTGTGCTGATATTCGCAAAGAGCTTTTTCTCGTAATCATATACGTAACATTCGTAAGGTGCCGCCCAGTAACAACCATCAAATATCAATAGCTTTCCAAGCTGATTTGCTCCTGTTATAATAAAGGATTCTTCTCCTTTTTTTACGTTTTCGGGTATATAATTATATGCTTCAGTAAGCGTATCAGCGTCTAAAAGCGTAAAGCCGTATAAAGTCTTACGGAAAAGCAGATAAGCTTTTCCATTTATAGTTACAGGGAAAAATGAACTTCCATAACTATGCTCATCATAAAAGTTACATTCATACGTTTTGTCACCCTTTGTAAGAGTGACAAGGGCTTTTTCCCGATAGTGTTTTAAGCCGTCTATCTCTTTCCACGCTTCAAATACATCAATCTTAATATCAATTCCCGAAATAGTCTGCGAAAGTTGTTCTATTTGTGAAAATTCAAAGTCTTCACAATACTCCCTTATATATTTCTCCATTATTGCTTTCTCCTTTATACTACTATGTACTCATTATACTGCGTTTATTATATCACAGCAAAAAACCAAAAGTCAACAAACTACTGGAAATCTCATTTAAAATATGTTACAATAACATTAACAACCATACAAAAGGAGAACAGTTATGCACCCCGAAAAGCTAATAAAAATTGCTATAGAATCCATGTCCCGTGCTTATGCACCCTATTCACAGTACAAGGTAGGAGCGGCGCTTTTATGCGCCGACGGAACTGTATTTTCAGGCTGTAATATTGAAAACGGTGCCTTCAGTCCAAGTATTTGTGCAGAGCGCACCGCCTTTGCAAAGGCGGTATCCGAGGGATACCGTGACTTTACCGCTATTGCCGTGTGCGGCGGCAAGGACGGAGTTATTTCAGGAATATTCCCGCCCTGCGGTGTTTGTCGTCAGGTGATGAGGGAATTCTGCAAGGATGATTTTCTGATCTATATGATAGATAAAGAGGGGCATTATGAAACCCGTACCCTGAAGGAGATTTTACCAGATAGCTTCAGTTTATGACAACTTTTAAATACATAAAAAATCAGCGGAGAGTCGCATATGGCTCTCCGCTTGCTTCTTATTAAAGGATTTACTGCACCTGCACTATTATGCCGTTTTCGTAAAGCTCGGCATCAAGGCAGATGGCTACGGTTTTACCGCTGACGGTTTCGAGATATATCTCGTTGTACTGTCCGTTTTTGAGCGATAATCCTTCGCTTATCACAAGATTTACCGATACCTCTTCTATTGTGCCGTAGCCGTCATCGTCATTTCTTGCGATTTCACCGTCAAGCAGCTTGCAGAGTCCGTCATCGATTTTGTCTGCAGACGTTATTTCTCCTGATAATTCTCCGGGAAACCAGCATTTAAGCACCATACAGTCGTTATTTTCAAGAAGGATAAAAACACGGTCAAAGGTTATCAGGTTTTTATCCTCACACAGTCTGTCATTCAGCGAAAAGACCGATTTCAGTGCCACGTCCTTATTCTTTTCTGTAAATTCTCTGAAAAAGCCGAGTACCTCATCGGCAGTTTCTAATAATTTCATTATCTTCACCTCGGGTATATGATACCACAGACGAAGTACAAAAATAAGGACTGTATTATTTTGATTGTTTGAGGATTTCGTACAGAAGATATACAGGCGATAATAAAATAAGAATAAACGTGAAGAATTTCATAGCTTCCACCTCCTTTGTAATCATAATATCACAATGGAGGTACGATAGAACGGACTCTCTTTACGTCTGCTCTTCCTTGTAAAAGCTATTTACAAGGCTTTTATATCCGAGTTTTTTCATATCCTCGTATCTGAAATTGTAACGGGCTTTTGAATAATCACCCCTTGCGATATAGCGGATGCAGTCCTGCATATAACTATCGAGGATTTTCAGACTCTTATCGGTATTGATTACAGGGAAATACCATCTTGACCAGGTTATACCGTTATCATCGGCGTTACTGTACAGCTTTCTGTTGAATTTCTTTATAAATGCCTTTACCGCCTTGTGTGGCTCTAAATTCTTCTTTTCACGCCAACGGACCAATGCCCTCGCCTTGCGCTTCATTTTACTTTTCAGCTTTGACAGAGCGATATCCGATATATCGATGACTCCCTTATGATAGGAAAAGCCTAAAAACTCCCACCTGTCCCCCGCCTTTACGTAAAGCTCCTTGGAGGGATTTACGGTAAGTCTGTACTGCGATAATAATTGCTTTATCCTTTCGGAATAAAAACCTACCTGCTCTTCGCTTTCTCCGAAAACAATTATATCATCCGAATATCTTATATAGGTGATTTTTCTGTCATAAAACCACTTATCAAGCTCGCAAAGATAGAGATTTGCAAGAAAGGAGGAAACAGGCACACCTGCCATTATTCCCTTTTTTATCGTCACTCTTTCGCCGTCCTTTATCGCATAGGGGCTACAAAGGAGCCTTTTTATAAATTCAAAAAGCGGCTTATCATCAGAAAGCGCCTTTTCTAAAATAGGAAGGAGAATATCAACGTCCACTGAATTGAAATAATCGCTGATATCCACTTTATAGGAGTACGCACTTCCTATTCCCTTTGTTCTTGTAAGAGTGCGGATTGCCGTTTTTACAGTAATTCCCCTTCTGAAGGAGCAGAGATTGCTACAGAATATACCGTCATATCTGCCTAAAGCATAGGCTATAAATTTAAGAAAATAGTTTTCCTCTCTGGGATAGATAAAGACAGTCCGCTTTTTATTTGAACGTTGTTTATTGATAACGGCGGCTGTCGGCAAAGAGAACTCTCCACCCTTCATATAAGTATCGACAAGGGGCAGATATTCCTTATTTTCAACGTATGCGGTAATATCCTCGACTTCGCTTTTTCTTAAATGCCCGCCATCCAGCTTGTAGGTCAAAAACCTCTGCCACTCGCTATGCTCTGTAATGATTTCAGATATTATCTTCATTATAATAACCTCTTTTAATCAGCCTTTATTCAATGCGACAAGGTCGGATTTCTCGTAGCGGTTATGCCCTTTAAGGCTTTTTTTATATTTCCAGCAGATGATAGCCTCTTCAAGAGTTCTTCCCTTATTGTCACTAAAAAAGTCACGGACATAGGTATTGTATTCAAACTGTTTATCTATTGTGGTTTTACTCTTTTTCTTCTCTTCGAGAATTACGTAATAGGCGTTTACAGCGTCACCATAGGTTTTACCCGCATTAGTCTTCAGCCATTTCTGAAAGGCAATGTTAAAGGAAAAGCTCTTACCTATCCTTTCTTTAAAGAAGGCTCTGTGCTTTTCGGAGCAGACTATATTTTCTTCTATTACCGTTGCTTCTGTAATAGTACCGATATCGGATTTTACTCTTTTCCTTTGAACCGAAGCAGATATTGTACCCGTATCAAGAAAGAGGGCTATTCTTTCGGTAAGCTCTGCCTTACCGCCCGAAGTCGGAAGGTTATTCTCCCTGCAGAAGCACATAAGCTCTTCCTTAAGATAATAGTAGCTTTTAAAGGTTTTTGAATCAAGCTCTTTATTAAGCGTCGGTCTTTCACTCATTATATTCACCCCGAAGTCAAGAAAATAAAGCAAGGGAAAAGGATTTAAATTATCCCTTGGGATAATGTACATGACTCTACACGGTCCGGCTGTCTGCAAAGCCTTATTACAGTCCGTGCTTCGCCCCTGACAGACGCTGAGCGTTTCCCTTGCTTGTATTCCAATTTTACCACATTATACAATTAATGTCAATGAAAAATGAATGGATGTAAAAACAAAGTTTTTACATCCATCTTATCAGAATTTCATTTTATCACGGAAATCCTTCGCATAGCTTCTTGTAACCTTTATTTCCTCGTTATTTGACAACTTAACTATTATAGTTCTGTCGTCACCCGGGCGGAAATTCACGACCTTATTCATATTGATTATAACGGATTTTGATATACGCAAAAATCCCCTTGCACTAAGCTGTTCTTCAATCTCAAACAGCTTCTGCTTCGTTTCGTATTTGCCGCTTTTAAGAGCTACGTATATCTTACCGCCGGTAGCTTCAAAGTAAAGAATATTTTCCACTACCACCTTGCACATAACACCGTTTTTATTCGCAAAGATGCTTATATCATCCTCGGAGCTAGCCTGATAATGCACCTCTATATCGGGTGTCGTCTGCTGAATAGCGGGAGTCGTTTCCGTCATAAGCTGATCTCTCACCTGCTTTTTCACTTCTTCAAGCTGCTTCAGGCGTTCAAGAGCAATTGACATCACCTTGGCAAACTGCAGGGTGAGCTTGTCGTATACAATAGGCGTATCATAAACAATTGCCATAAAGCCATGCATCCTCTTATTGAAGATAAGCGGCAGAACGTAAGTAAAGGTACTATCCCCTTTTTCATCTTCAAGGAAGCTGTCATCACTAAAGAGCTTTGACGCCTTAAAGGGCTTGCTTGGGAGCTTTTCTGTATTCTGATCGCTGACATATATATTTATAGCCATATTCGGATCATCTGTCAGAGTAGAAATATTGACATATTTCGCATTTGCAACAAGATACTCGAGATTTTTTATCTCATATATAAATTGAGGCATACTTTCCGTGGTCAGAAGTCTTTCCTCTATAAAGCTGTTTCTGAAAAGCATTTCATTGTGATTGTTGGTTTCGATCTTTTCAAATTTGAAACGCAGATTTTTATCCAGCTCCACATTGCATCCGCAGCTTGCACCCATTGTTATTGTAGGCGGTGGCAGTTTTTTTCGTGGTGCATTTTCTCCCGTTATCATATTATACAATGTAGCAACTGCATTATATCCTCTTAAATCACCGTGGTAGGATGCTTTGGTAATCGGAAGGAGATCCTGCTGTGCATCGGATTTACGGCTGATGCTCACCACCCTTGTATCACGGGGTACGCAATAACCATAGCTGTATAGCTGATATATAAGCGCATTTGCAATAACCTCATAAATACAGAATATTGCGTCGGGCATAGGCATTGCTCCGCTTGCTATATCCTTTACAAGTCTTTCTGCACAATCTGTCCAGTAGCCGCCGCAAATATAGCTTACATTATCATGGTCTTTTCCGTGCTTCTCATAGGATGCGCCTATACCCTCTGCCATTGACTTTATACTGTTTTTGGTGCCGCCAAGAACATAGAGAGTTTCGCAATTATGCTCCTCTATAAGATGGTCGGTGAGCTTTTCGCATATAGATGAATGTGCATCAGAAAACTTGGTATTGTGTACACCCTCCATCTCGCCAATAGAAACTACAGGAATATTGCATTCTGACTTGATTCTGTCCAGAAATTTATCAAGCAGCTCCGGATGTGCACCAAAGCTAGACGCTATCACTATCACACCGTCATAATCGTCAAAATTTATAAGATTGTATACCTGCTCTTCGTTATTTGAAAAAAGCTCGCTTAACTGCAACATAGAATACGTAACAGTTGAAAAACCGAGCGAATCGGCTCCTTTTTCTATACCGACAAGATAGGATTCGTTAGCATGTGTTCTTATATCCGATACAAGCACACAGATTTTGTATTTAAGCATTATCATCCCTCCGCTATCAGTAATAACTTTATCAGCTAAAATTACCTTATTAATTATAGTATATCTTTTTAATGGGAAGTTGTCAAGAATTTACCATAAGTTTTTACGGCAAAATTTCAAAATGGCACAAATGTGATAAAACCAAGCTACCGCAAAAAAACTGCATAATATAGCCTTTTTTCAAGCGTCAGCCTGTAAATAAGTAACGGCTGAAATGCCATCCCGGACTACAGGCGGCAACTTGGCATTTTAAGTTGCCAAAAAAATATCGGTGGCAACTTATCCGTTTATTTGCCAAAAATCAGTTTTAACAAGCCGACTTATTTTAAATTTCGGGATAATAAATCAAAATTATTGCCACGTTGCCAATAAAATTATATAATAATGACAGATGAGGAAACCAAGGTGCACATCGGGAGTACTCAAATGACGGAAAGAGAATAGAAAATACAGATCCGAAAATAATTTTCATTCTCAAAATAAACACAAATAAATTTTTAAAGGAGTTTTTATCATGAACAAAGTGTTCAAAAAAGTGGTTGCTTTTGGACTTGCGGCTACAACGATTTTAAGTATGACGTTTACAGCGTCAGCAATTACCGTTACAGATAAGAACGATGACGGTAATTTTGCCTATTCATCACAGTTTAATGACTGCAGAACAGGCGCCGCAGGCGGTTACGTATGGGACACGGCAGCTAAACAGGCACTTTATCCTGAATTTACAAAGAGCTATCTGAGTACAAAGCGAACATTCGTTTCATCCAAAACATATAGCGACGGACAAATGATCGGTATGCTAGATAAGTCCATAAATTCTCTTCCTGATGCAGCGAATTATGCTAAAAATCTTACCATTAAGGATAAAAAAGGAAGAAACGTTTGCTTCAGAGTTGAGAGAGAACCCAATACAGGAAGAATTGGACTCAGAGCTATGAGCTTATCTGCTATGCGCAGTGATACTCATATAGCAGTTTCCGCGGTTACCAACAGAGGAAATAACGTTTATCATACCGTTGGAATATTTATTGAAGGTATGTATCCCAACGCGAATATTTCAATTCCCGGCTATTCTTTCGTTGGTGGCAATCATGGTGAGAAAGGTTGGTGCACTAAACCAGAGGATTTTTATGTTATAGACTACCGTGATAACACTAAAATCTATTTTGGCGACCTCAGAGAGATAAGTAGCGATTTAAATCTAACCGGAGGTAAATTAATTGTTCTTGAGAAGAATCTCGGCACACTTTCCAGTTACAACGGAAAGAACATTTCCGGAAACTCAGGTCCTATTACTATTCATGCAAACGGTGAACAAAAAGCTTTTTCTAATTTAGTTGCGTATTATTCAACTGGTTCACGCTGCATAGAAGTTACTCCTATAAAACCTAATGTTAATTGTTTCGATTATTCTTTTGGGTTTATAAATAATCCTGCAGATCAAGATGCGGTATTTGATGTGTGTGGAAAAGTTGAAAGCAATTATCGTCTGTTCTTAAAAGAAAAAAAGGGAACATTATTTACCGAAGATGAAATATTAAAAATGTATACAGAAGCGACTATCAAGGATTTCAAGGCCGCATGTCCTACAGGTAGCATCAGAGTTGTATCAGGACACGACGCTGAATTAAAAGATGGTGAATGGCTTGTGGCAATGAGATTCGGCAGAGATGTTCGTAAAGTTACAGAACGTTATTATAACAGAGTAAACGGTGTTATGACAGCAAAGTACCAAACCTATGACTTGTATTGGAGCGATTTTCATTATATGTACAGAGCATGCAATGGTAAGTGGTATAACAAGCATGGTCAGTTAGCTTCAGAAGAATGTAGTGGAAATATAATTAACCCATCAACAGATCCTACCGATGGTTGGATTAGTAACCCTTCAACAGCTGACATGCAAATATCTACTGCTTATTATGATAGTGAAACAGTTTATTTTGCAGTAAAGAAGTAAGTTGACCTCTTAAAAATAAAAGAAACACATTACGCTGTAAAAAATAGAAGAAACATCCTCCTATGGTAAAACGAAAGCAAATACCGTAGGAGGATTTTTTCGGAAGAATAGCACATGGATTATACTGCGAAGCGGGAAGCAACTGCTTTATAAAGCAAAGGATATACCTGCGAAGGTCTTAAATGGATTACGGAAGGCTATGACGACAAACAGGTACTGTAATCCCGTTTTACAGCAACTTATATTCCCAATGGCAACTTAATGGTAAAATCGGGCAGGATAAACCTCCTATAAGCCCTCTTACCCTGATTTTCGGGATAATACTAAAAAATCATTGTAAAAATAACCTTCAGATGATATAATTTATTCAGACAAAATGAAAAAGAGAATTTTTAAAAAGCAAGTTTCAACACCCCCATATATGAAAATGAGGCCCCGCAGAATTTTCTGCGGGGTTTCGTTTATATCAGATAATCTCAATCTTACCTATGATATGACGGTTAAACTCTTCTAATGCTTCTGCGGGAATCCAGAATTCCTGATGATAGCCTGCACCTACTGTCTGAATATCAAACTGAGAAATATACGCATCGTCAATTTCAAAGGTTGTAACATATCCCGTATAGCCCGATTCGGCGGATTTCTTGTTCCAGTTTTCCGTGATTTCACGGGCGTATCTTTCATTCAGAACAGGATAGAAGATAGGCTGTTCGGGAAGCCTAGGCGGAAATTCCCTGTAATCAGACTTTGCAATTAAATCCAGCTCCGCCTGTCCGACAGGTCTGTATAATCTCATAGAGATACCTCCTTTTTATGATTATGACGTAGATAATGAAATAGCAATTATTCGTGAAGTTTGGCTTCGCCAAGTGATGTTATGCTTGCGGCATAGTGAAGTTGCTCCTTCGGAGCAAAGAATAATGTCATTCTTTATTGTCATTTAGTATTCTCCTTTACAGTTCTGCAGGAAGCGATCAACATTGCTCTTAGGGAAGTGCATTTGGATGAAAGGCCTTTGAAGGTTTGCTCATCAATATATTTTGTTCGGTACAAAAGTTCAAGCCAATAGCCTGTTTCACTTGCTTCTTTCAAGGCAA
>JAFQUH010000006.1 GCA_017408635.1 Ruminiclostridium sp.
CGTCAGCAGTTCGCAGAAACTCTGTTGGGGTTTGGGGCGTAGCCCCAAACAAGGTCGCAGGGGCGGTAGCCCCCGTTTTTCCCCCTTCCTGAGGGGAAGGGGGCAGGGGGATGGGGATAATGTACACACATCTCCCCCCCCATATATTGTGGCGAAGCACTGCCAAAAAAACCACATATAAACCGCTTGTACAATATGCACAAAATTAGTAATTAAAATTCTGAAATATTCTACAACAAATTTTATCAGAAAATTCTCAAAAACACTTGTATTTGGCTTTATAATGATGTATAATAATTCTTGCTTGCGGTATTGCAAGCACTGCTTAATGATATGCTGTGATGTTTGAGGTTGCGGTGTTACCGGTAATTCAGACGGAGTATGTCCAGAAAATGGGCGAAAGCGGTCAGGGCTTCACAAGTCCGTAAATTTAGGATTTTTGCTGTTCGGGAAGGGTTAGCAAGGTGTTAATACCCCCTAAAGAAAAATCCTGTTTTATATCGGATGAGGTGAAACACCCGGCACAGTGTATTTTTAAAATGCGCTGCTGACCGTATCCATCTCGACTGTATGATGCCATACGGAGAGATGTTCCCCCGAAAAAATCTATGAAAGGGAGATATTAAGATGGCAGTTAAGGAAAAAGTGAGAATCAAGATCAAGGGCTACGAACACGCACTTGTAGATGCTGCTGCAGCAAAGATTGTTGAAACAGCAAAGCGTACAGGCTCAAGAGTTGCAGGACCTATTCCCCTTCCTACAAACAAGGAAGTAATAACAATCCTGAGAGCTGTACACAAGTACAAGGACAGCCGTGAGCAGTTCGAGCTCAGAACTCACAAGCGTCTTATCGACGTAATCCGTCCCACCAACAAGACAGTTGAAGCTCTTAAGAGCCTCGAACTTCCCGCAGGTGTGGAAATCTCTATGGAGCTTTAATCCATAAGAGCGAAGTTATGTTGGCGAAAGTCAACCAATAACCGCGCGGCACCGGAAAATAAGCAGATATCGGTGTCGGTGGTCATGTCGGGAAACCGACCAATAACCAAAACAGGAGGATTTAAACCATGACTAAAGGTTTAATCGGTAAGAAGATCGGTATGACTCAGATCTTCGACGAAGCAGGAAAAGTAGTTCCTGTAACCGTTATCGAAGCAGGTCCCTGTGTAGTAACACAGCTCAAGACAGCAGAGAACGACGGCTATGAAGCAGTACAGCTTGGCTACGGTGATACATCCCCCAAGCATGTAAACAAGCCCATGACAGGTCACTTCAAGAAGAATGACCTCCCCTTCAAGAGAACTCTCAAGGAGTTCAGACTTGACGATATCAGCAACGTAAACGTTGGCGACATCATCAAGGCAGATGTATTTGCAGTAGGCGACGTTATCGACGTAAGCGGCGTTAGCAAGGGTAAGGGCTTCCAGGGCGCAATCAAGCGTCACAATCAGCACAGACTCAAGGAAACACACGGCTCTGGTCCTGTAGTAAGACAGGCAGGTTCTATGGGCGCTTGCTCATCCCCTTCAAGAATCTTCAAGGGTAAGGGCATGGCTGGTCACATGGGTGCTGAAAACGTAACAGTTCAGAATCTCGTAATCGTTAAAATCGATGCAGAAAACAATCTTATCGCAATCAAGGGTGCTATTCCCGGTCCTAAGGGCGGCGTAGTTTGCATTACCGATGCGGTTAAGAAAGCGTAAGGAGGAGGATTAATATGGCAAAGATATCAGTTTATGATATGACAGGTGCTGTTGTATCCGACCTTGAGCTTAATGACGGTGTATTCGGAATCGAACCCAATGCAGTTGTTATGCACGCAGCAGTTGTCAACTACCTCGCTAATCAGCGTCAGGGTACACAGTCCACACTTACAAGAACAGAAGTAAGCGGCGGCGGCAAGAAGCCCTGGAGACAGAAGGGCACAGGCCACGCTAGACAGGGTTCTACAAGAGCTCCCCAGTGGACACACGGCGGTATCGCTTTAGGCCCCAAGCCCAGAAGCTACAGATACGCTCTCAACAAGAAGGTTAAAAGACTTGCTCTTAAGTCTGCACTTTCTTCCAAGGTTCTTGACAATGATATGATCGTTGTAGATTCCATCACAACAGACGAGTTCAAGACAAAGACAATGGTTAACATGTTAAAGGCTCTCGGCGCTGAAAAGGCTCTGATCGTTCTTAACACAGTTGACGAAAAGGTTATCAAGTCCGCGGCTAACATCCCCGGCGTAAAGACAACACAGGCAAACACTCTTAACGTATATGACATCTTAAAGTACAACAAGTTCATCGTTGTTAAGGATGCCGTTGCAACTATCGAGGAGGTGTACGCATAATGGCAAAGCTCGCTTATGACATCATTTTAAAGCCCATTATCACAGAACACAGCATGGAACTTCTGACACAGGGCAAGTACACATTCAAGGTAGCCAAGGATTCCAACAAGATTGAAATCGCTAAGGCTGTAGAAGCTCTCTTCCCCGGCGTAAAGGTTGCTAAGGTTAACACCATCAACTGCCGTGGCGTAATGAAGAGAATGGGCCGCAACGAAGGTTACACACCCGCTTGGAAGAAAGCAATCGTAACTCTCGCAGAAGGCTCCAAGACTATCGAGTTCTTCGATGGAATGATATAAAGGAGTGATATAAATGGCTATTAAGTTTTATAAACCTGTCACCCCCGGTCGCAGAGGCATGACCTGCACTGATTACAGCGTTCTGTCAAAGGTAGAGCCCGAAAGAAGCCTTCTTGAATCATTAAAGAAGCATTCAGGCCGTAACAGCTACGGTAGAATCACTGTAAGACACAAGGGTGGCGCACAGAGAAGAAAATATCGTATTATCGACTTCAAGAGAAACAAGCTCGGTATGGACGCTGAAGTTCTCACACTCGAATACGACCCCAACCGTTCCGCATTCATCGCACTCGTTCAGTACGAGGACGGCGAAAAGAGATACATCATCGCTCCCGACGGACTTAACGTTGGCGATAAGGTAAGAAGCGGTTCCGATGCAGATATCAAGCCCGGTAACGCGCTTGCACTCATCGACATCCCCGTTGGTACAATCATCCACAACATCGAGCTTTATCCCGGCAAGGGTGGTCAGCTTGTTCGTTCTGCGGGCAACATGGCACAGCTCATGGCTAAGGAAAACGGCTACGCACTTTTAAGACTCCCCAGCGGCGAACTCAGAAACGTTTCTGATAAGTGCATGGCAACAATCGGCGTTGTATCCAACCTCGACCACGAAAACGTAAACTACGGTAAGGCTGGTCGTATGCGTCACAAGGGCGTAAGACCTACAGTAAGAGGTTCTGTAATGAACCCTAACGATCACCCTCACGGTGGTGGTGAAGGTAAGTCACCCGTTGGTCGTCCCGGCCCTGTAACTCCTTGGGGTAAGCCTGCTCTTGGTTACAAGACAAGAAAACTCAAGAAGAGCTCTAACAAGTTCATTGTTAAGAGAAGAAACAGCAAGTAATTAATTAAACCCAAGTCATTGTTAATAAGTGCGGTGTTTGCAGATTGCAGTAAAACGCCGCCGCACATTAACTTGCAATTCACTTGAAAGGAAATAAATTAAATGAGCAGAAGTATTAAGAAGGGACCTTACGTGCAGGAAGCTCTCATGAAGAGAGTACTCGCTATGAATGAAGCAGGCGAGAAGAAGGTTTTAAAGACCTGGAGCCGTTCCAGCACAATATTCCCTGATTTCGTTGGACACACATTCGCTGTTCACGATGGTAGAAAACACGTTCCCGTATATGTAACCGAAGATATGGTAGGTCACAAGCTGGGCGAATTCGCTCCTACAAGAACCTATAAGGGTCATGCAGGAAGCAAGACATCAAACAAGTAAGGAGGAGTAATCAATGGAGGCAAGAGCAGAACTCAGACAGGTTCGCATATCACCTCGTAAGGTTGGCATTGTTCTTGATTTAATCAGAAACAAGCCCTGCGAAGAAGCTATGGCGATCCTCAAATACACACCTAAATCAGCGAGCGAGCCTTTACAGAAGCTCCTCAAGTCAGCAATGGCTAATGCAGAAAACAATCACAACATGGACGTTTCCAAGTGCTTTGTTTCTTCCTGCCACGTTGGTGCTGGCGTTACTTTAAAGAGAATCAGACCTAAGGATCACGGAAGAGCACATCGCATTCTCAAGAGAACTTCCAACATCGTTCTGGTTGTAAAAGAAGCTGAATAAGGAGGATAGCAATGGGACAGAAAGTAAATCCTCACGGTCTTAGAGTCGGAGTTATCAAGGATTGGGATTCCCGCTGGTTCGCTGGCAAGTCCACATTCGGCGATACACTCGTAGAAGACTACAAAATCCGTGAATATATCATGAAAGACAGAATGTTCATCAAGGCTAACGGTGAAAAGACCGACCAGCAGCTCTACAGAGCAGCAGGTATCTCTTTAGTTGAGATTGAACGTGCAAATGACAAGGTAAAGGTTCACATCCACACAGCAAAGCCTGGTATGCTTATCGGTGCAAAGGGTGCTGAAATCGAAAAGCTCCGTGCAGAGATCTCCAAGATCGCAGGCGGCAAGGATGTAAACTTAAACATCGTAGAGGTTAAGAACCCTGATTTAGACGCTAACTTAGTTGCTGAAAACATCGCAATGCAGCTTGAACAGCGTGTATCCTTCAGAAGAGCTATGAAGTCCTGCATCGGCAGAACAATGAAGAGCGGCGCTAAGGGTATCAAGACAATGGTAAGCGGCCGTCTCGGCGGTGCAGAAATCGCTCGTAGCGAAACTTACCACGAGGGTACAATTCCCCTGCAGACATTAAGAGCTGACATCGACTACGGTGTAGCAAGAGCTAACACAACCTACGGCGTTATCGGCGTTAAGGTTTGGATCTATAAGGGCGAAGTTCTCAAGGGCGAAATCCCTGCACAGAAGACAGAAAAGCCCCGCCGCAAGAACGACGGCAGAGCTCGTAAGCCCAGAGCAGAGAAAAAAGAGGGAGGTAACGAATAATGCTGCTTCCAAAGAGAGTAAAGTACAGAAGACAACAGCGTGGTCGTATGACAGGTAAAGCAACACGAGGCAATGTAGTCAGCCACGGTCAGTATGGCCTTCAGGCACTCGAAGCTTCCTGGATCACATCTAACCAGATCGAAGCTGCCCGTATCGCTATGACACGTTATATCAAGCGTGGCGGTCAGGTATGGATCAAGATATTCCCTGACAAGCCCATCACAGAAAAGCCCGCTGAAACCCGAATGGGTTCAGGTAAGGGTTCACCTGAATACTGGGTAGCAGTTGTTAAGCCCGGCAGAGTAATGTTTGAAATCGCCGGCGTTTCCGAAGAAGTTGCAAGAGAAGCTATGCGTCTTGCTATGCACAAGCTCCCCATCAAGTGCAAGTTCATTACAAAGGAAAATGGAGGTGAGCAGTAATGAAGGTTAAAGAAATCAGAGAGTTAAAGGATATCGAACTCGATAAGAAGCTTGTAGAGCTCAAGCAGGAATTATTCAACCTCCGTTTCCAGCTCGCCGTTAACAAGCTCGACAACCCCACAAGAATTAAGGCGGTTAAGAGAGAGATCGCTATGGTTAAGACAGTTCAGCGTGAACGCGAACTGGCTGCTAAGTAAGAGAAGAGGAGGACAAAGCTTTGAGTGAAAGAAACTTAAGAAAAACCAGAGTTGGTAAGGTTGTAAGCAACAAGATGGACAAGACCATCGTTGTAGCAATCGAGGACAATGTCCGTCACCCTCTTTATAAGAAAATCATTAAGCGTACAATCAAGTTTAAGGCGCATGACGAAAACAACTCCTGCGGAATCGGCGACAAGGTTGAAATTATGGAAACCAGACCCCTTTCCAAGGATAAGAGATGGCGTTTAGTAAACATCATCGAAAAGGCTAAGTAATTTCTACTTTAAATTTATCGGAAGGAGAATAAATCCATGATTCAAATGCAGTCACGCATGAAGGTTGCGGATAACACAGGCGCTAAAGAACTTATGTGCATCAGAGTACTCGGCGGTACACGCAGAAAGTACGCTAACATAGGCGATATCGTGGTTGCTTCTGTAAAGAAGGCAAGCCCCGGTGGTACTGTTAAGAAGGGCGACGTTGTTAAGGCAGTTATCGTTCGTTCAGCAACCGGCGTTAGAAGAGAAGACGGCACATACATCCGTTTCGACGAGAATGCAGCCGTAATCGTTAAGGAAGACAAAAACCCCAGAGGAACCCGTATTTTCGGGCCTGTAGCCAGAGAGCTCCGTGACAAGGACTTCACAAAGATCCTGTCCCTCGCTCCCGAAGTATTATAATCCGGAGGTCGCTATGAATAATTTACACGTAAAGACCGGCGATAACGTTCAGATCATATCCGGCAAGGACAAAGGCAAGCAGGGTAAGGTTCTGGAAGTTTCCATCAAGGAACAGAAGGTTATCGTTGAAGGCAGAAACCTCGTAACAAAGCATGTTAAGCCCAGAAGACAGGGCGAACAGGGTGGCATCGTAAAGGCAGAAGCTCCTATCTACGCATGCAAGGTTATGCCTGTATGCCCCAAGTGTGATAAGCCTACAAGAGTAGGTCACGAAATCAAGGGCGAAAAGAAAATAAGAGTATGCAAGAAGTGCGGCGCTGAGCTTTAATCAGCAGCCTGTATAGCTTGACAGTTGGTCGGATAAAGTAACTTCCGGCTGCTGTCGGTAAGGAGAATAAACGAATATGAACAGAATGAAAGCATATTACAGAGAAACAGTTGCTCCTGCACTCTTCAAGAAGTTCGGTTACAAAAGCGTAATGCAGGTACCCAAGCTCGACAAGATCATCATCAACGTTGGTTGTGGCGAAGCTAAGGAAAATGCAAAGATCGTTGACGCTATCATGGCTGACTTAATGCTCATCACAGGTCAGAAGCCTGTTGTATGTCGCGCAAAGAAGTCAGTAGCTAACTTCAAGCTGAGAGAAGGCATGGTTATCGGTGTTAAGGTAACGTTAAGAGATGAGATTATGTACGAATTCCTCGACAGATTCTTCAACGTTGCACTTCCCCGTGTACGTGACTTCAGAGGTATCAACCCCAACTCATTCGACGGCAGAGGTAACTACTCAACAGGTATCAAGGAACAGCTTATATTCCCTGAAATCGAATACGACAAGATCGACAAGGTTCGTGGTATGGACATCAACTTCGTAACCACAGCCAAGACTGATGAAGAAGCAAGAGAGCTGCTCACCCTTATGGGCGCTCCTTTCGCAAAGTAAGAAAGGAAACTAAAGAGATATGGCAAAGAAATCAATGATTGCTAAACAGCAGCGTCCTGCAAAGTTTTCTACACGTTCTTACAACAGATGCAAGATCTGCGGCAGACCTCACTCTTACATGCGTAAGTTTGGTATATGCAGAATTTGCTTTAGAGAGCTTGCTTATAAGGGACAGATTCCCGGCGTAAAGAAATCCAGCTGGTAATAAGCAGAACAATTATTTAGGAGGAAGAAGTAATGCAGATCACCGATACTATCGCAGATATGCTGACAAGAATTCGTAATGCTAACTCTGCAAAGCATCCTACAGTAGACGTTCCCGCTTCCAACATGAAGAAGCAGATCGCTCAGATACTCGTAGATGAAGGTTACATTAAGAATTTCAGAGTGATTGAAGACGACAAACAGGGCGTTATCAGAATCACTTTAAAGTATACTGAGAACAAGTCGCAGGTCATTACAGGTTTACGCCGTGTAAGTAAGCCCGGACTTAGAATTTACTCAAACAGCAAGGATATGCCCAAGGTAATGAAGGGCTTAGGTATTGCTATCGTGTCAACATCCAAGGGTGTTATGACAGACAGAGAAGCTCGCAAGAATAACGTTGGCGGCGAAGTGCTTGCTTTCGTTTGGTAATTAAGGAGGAACACAGATATGTCTAGAATTGGTAAAGCACCTATCGCTGTTCCTGCCGGCGTTGATGTAAAAATCGACGGTACCACAGTTACAGTAAAGGGCCCCAAGGGCACTCTCACAAAGGAGTTCAAGCCCTCTATGATCATCAAGATGGATGGTGCAGCAGTTGTTGTTGAACGTCCTGATGATGCAAAGGAAAACCGTGCTCTCCACGGCCTCACAAGAACACTCATCGCTAACATGATCGAAGGCGTTACAAACGGCTTCAAGAAGGAACTCGATGTAAACGGTGTAGGCTTCCGTGTACAGAAGCAGGGTAAGGATTTAGTAATGAACCTCGGTTTCTCACACCAGGTTATCGTATCCGATACAGAAGATGTAACAATCGAATCACCCGCTCCTAATAAGATTATCGTTTCCGGTATCGACAAGCAGAAGGTTGGTCAGTTTGCAGCTGAAATCAGAAACAAGCGCAGACCTGAACCTTATAAGGGTAAGGGCATCAAGTACGTTGATGAAGTTATCCGTCGTAAGGAAGGTAAAGCAGGTAAGGGTAAGAAATAAACCGCAAGGGGTGAAAGTTAAATGATTAAAGTAATTGATAGCAAGAAAAACAGAATCAAGCGTCGCAAGCGCATCCGTGCTAAGATCAGCGGAACAGCAGCTTGCCCCAGACTCAGCGTTTTCCGTTCTTCAAAGCACATTTATGCACAGCTCATCGATGATGTAGAAGGCAAAACCCTTTGCAGCGCATCAACAATGGAAAAGAGCTTTGAAGGCTTCGGCGGCAACGCAGAGGCAGCAAAGAAAGTTGGTCTTGCACTCGCTGACAAGGCAAAGGCAGCAGGCATCGTTGACGTAGTATTTGACCGTAGCGGTTATGTTTACCACGGCAGAGTTGCAGCACTTGCTGAAGGCGCACGTGAAGGCGGACTCAACTTCTAATCGAGTTAAACCTAAATTAATATAGGAGGACAATATTTTGGCACTTTTAGATGCAAGCAAATACGAGCTTTCCGAAAAGGTAGTTGCCATAAACCGTGTATCCAAGACTGTTAAGGGCGGACGTATCATGAAGTTTTCCGCACTCGTAGTCGTAGGTGACGGTAACGGCGTTGTAGGCTTCGGTACAGGTAAGTCAAGCGAAGTTCCTGACGCTATCCGCAAGGGTATTGAAGATGCAAAGAAGAACATTGTAAAGATTTCCTTAAAGGGTAACACAATCCCTCACGAAATCGTTGGTAAGTTCGGCGCAGGCGCAGTTCTTTTAAAGCCCGCTCCCGAAGGTACCGGTGTTATCGCCGGTGGTCCTGTTCGTGCCGTTGTTGAAATGGCAGGTATCAAGAACATCCGTACAAAGTCCCTTCGTTCAAACAATCCTTGCAACGTAGTTAGAGCAACAATGGCAGGTCTTACAGCTCTCAGAGATGCTGAACAGGTAGCACAGCTCAGAGGCAAGACTGTAAAGGAAATCTTAGGTTAAGATTTTTCTGACTATTAAGAAAGGACGGAAAACCGAAATGGCTTTAAAGATTAAGCTGGTTAAATCACTGGCAGGTCGTAAGGACAGCCACATTGCAACCGCACAGTCTCTTGGTCTTCGCAAGATCGGCGCTGTAACAGTACAGCCTGACAATGCTGCTACAAGAGGCAAGATCAAGGAAATTAATTATTTAGTTGAGGTTACTGAGGAATAATTCCTTACACCTTGAAAACGTTAAACAAGCACATTAACTAATAGGAGGTGTAACAATGAAGCTACACGAATTATACCCTGCAGCAGGAGCAACAAAGGAAGTTAAGCGTATCGGTCGTGGTCACGGTTCCGGTCACGGTAAGACAGCCGGTAAGGGTCACAAGGGCCAGTGGGCTCGTTCAGGTGGCGGTGTAAGACCCGGATTTGAAGGTGGTCAGACATCCCTCGCAAGACGTATCCCTAAGAGAGGCTTTAACAACATTTTTGCTACTGAATACACAGTAATCAACGTTGCTGATTTAGAAGCACGTTTTGAAAACGGTGCAGTTATCGATTTAGAAGCAATGATCAATGCTGGTCTTGTAACTAAGGTATTAGACGGTGTTAAGGTTCTCGGCAACGGCGAACTCACAAAGAGCTTTACAGTTAAGGCTGCTAAGTTCTCTGAATCTGCACAGTCCAAGATCGAAGCTGCCGGCGGAAAGGCAGAGGTGCTGTAATGTTACAAGTCTTCAGAAATGCGTGGGCTGATCCCTCGCTTCGCAGAAAGATTTTATTTACATTGCTCATCGTTGTAATTTTCCGTTTCGGATCATCAATATTCGTACCCTTCCTGGATCCCGACGCTGTAAAGCAGCTCGTCGATCCTAACGGCGGTACGATTATGAACTATCTTGATGCGCTCACAGGTGGTTCACTCAGCAAGGGTACATTACTTGCTATGTCAATTTCACCTTACATCAACGCTTCCATTATCGTTCAGCTTTTAGCTGTTGCGATTCCTGCACTCGAAAGAATGCAGAAGGAAGGCGACGTGGGCCGCAAAAAGTTAGATACCATAACAAAATTTGTAGCTTTGGGCATTGCAATATTCCAGGCTGTTGCATACTATCTCGCTCTTCGTAATGTAGACGCAGTTTTATACACAAAGGGCTTCGATGGAATCCTTGCAGCAGTAACCATCATTGGCTGCTTCACAGCAGGTGCGTCACTTATCATCTGGCTCGGTAATCTTATTACCCAGCACGGTATCGGCAACGGTATCTCAATGATTCTTTACGCAGGTATCATTTCAGGTGTACCCAATATGGTAATGACTCTCTTCAAGCAGATTACAGTTAACACTGCACAGAACTGGGTATTCGTTCCCCTCATTCTCGTAATTTACGTTCTGATGATTGCTTTCGTAATCCTCATGACAAATGCAGAAAGAAGAATCCCCGTTCAGTATGCAAAGAGAGTAGTCGGCAGAAAGATGTACGGCGGTCAGTCACAGCATATTCCGATCAAGGTTGCTATGGCAGGCGTTATGCCCATCATTTTCGCCATGACAATTATGACTTTACCTACTTCAATAGGTATGATGTTCGGCGTAACACCCACTTCCGGCCACGGCTTCTGGAGTGGTGTAATGCAGGTGTTCAGTTCTAACCACCCTGTATACGCTATACTTTACTTCTTCTTAATCATCGCTTTCAACTATTTCTATATATCTATGCAGTACAACCCTGTACAGATTGCAAACGATCTTAAGAAGAACAACGGTGCTATCCCGGGTTATCGTCCCGGCAAGCCCACATCCGACTTCATCCACAATTCGCTTTCAAAGATAACACTGGTAGGCGCAATATTCCTTGCTATCATCGCAATATTCCCTATCATCTTCTCCAACCTGACAGGACTTCAGGGTCTGTCACTGGGCGGTACAACGATCCTCATCGTTGTAGGTGTTGCTCTTGAAACGGTTCGTGTTCTTGAAAGCCAGATGATGATGCGTCATCACAAGGGCTTTCTTGAATAATTGACCAGCAGAAAGGAACTTATTATGAATTTAATTTTCTTAGGTGCTCCCGGTGCAGGTAAAGGCACTCAGGCAGAGGTTGTCTGCGATAAGCTCGGCATCCCTGCTATCTCTACAGGTAATATGTTAAGAGAAGCTGTTAAGAACGGCACACCCGCAGGTCTTGCAGCAAAAGAGTGCATGGACAGAGGCGACCTTGTTCCCGATGATGTTGTAATCGGCATCTTAAAGGACAGAATCGCACAGGATGATGCAAAGAACGGCTTTATTCTCGATGGCTTCCCCAGAACAGTAGCTCAGGCAGAAGCACTCGAAGCAATGGGCGTTCAGATTGATAAGGTTGTTGAAATTGCAGTAGCAGACGAAAAGATCATCGCAAGACTTTCCGGCAGACGCGTATGCGAAGGCTGTGGCGCTTCCTACCACGTAGACTTCAAGCCTACAAAGGTAGAAGGCAAGTGCAACCTCTGCGGCGCAAACGTTGTACAGAGAGTTGATGACAAGCCCGAAACTGTACTTTCAAGACTCGAAACCTACTATGAAAAGACAGCTCCCTTAAAGGACTTCTATCAGGCAAAGGGCAAGCTCGTAACAGTTGAAGGTCAGGAAGAAATCTCCGAAACCTCCAAGCTCACACTTGCTGCTGTAGAAGCGTAAGAGCAATTTCGCAGAGGTAAACGATGATTCAGGTTAAATCGGCAAGAGAAATCGAAACCATGAAAAAAGCGAGCAGTATAGCCGCTGAGGCACTCATAGTTGCGGGCAAGTCAATAAAGCCCGGTATGAGTACCTGGGAGCTTGATAAGATCATTCACGATTTTATCATATCAAAGGGAGCGATCCCTTCATCCCTCGGCTATTGCGGATTTACAGGCAGCGCTTGTATTTCGCTGAACTCCGAGCTTATTCACGGCATCCCCTCAAAAAAGAAAATAATCAAGGACGGCGACATAGTTACCGTTGACGTAACAGTAGAGTACGAAGGCTACAACGGAGATAACGCTTATACCTTTATGGTGGGCGAGGTTCCCGAAAGAGCCAGAAAGCTGATGCAGGTTACTGAGGAAGCTCTTTACGAGGGTATAAAGATGGCTGTAGCGGGCAACCGCATCGGCGATATCTCAAACGCCGTACAGACTTATTGTGAATCAAGAGGCTACTATGTGGTTGAAAGATTTATCGGTCACGGTATCGGTAAAGAAATGCACGAAGCTCCCGATGTTCCCAATGTGGGAAAGGCGGGCAGAGGCGTAAGACTGGTTCCGGGTATGACAATCTGCATTGAGCCTATGATAAACGAAACGACGGCTGAGGTTATTATTCTCCCTGACAAATGGACAGTGGTAGAAGCAAATCATAACTACAGCGCTCACTTTGAGCATACTATCGCAATCACGAACGGCGAGCCGCTGATTCTGACGATGAGCGAAATGCATCATCCAAAGTAACGGAGGACTCATATGTACCGTGAAGCAATCAGGATAGGAATGGTCGTAAAAAGTATGGCGGGACACGACAGCGGAAAGCTGCACGTCATCGTCAGAGAAGAAGCAGGCTTTGCGTATATTGCCGACGGCAAGCTACGGAAGCTGGATGCTCCCAAGAAGAAAAATCCGCTCCATCTTGCGAAAACCAATACGGTTTTGGATTTAACGGATTTGACTGATAAAAAGTTAAGAACAGTCCTGCGCACGTTAAGTGACGGGACAGACATCGCCGAGGAGAGTGATTAAGCTTGTCTAAAGAAGATGTAATCGAAGTAACCGGCAAGATACTTGAAGCACTGCCGAATGCAACTTTTCAGGTTGAGCTGGAAAATGGCCACAAGATTCTGGCACATGTAAGCGGCAAGCTGCGTATGAATTTCATTCGTATCTTACCCGGTGATAAGGTAACTGTTGAAATGTCACCTTATGATCTTACAAAGGGCAGAATTACATGGAGAGCCAAGTAATTCAAAGTTAAGAGGGAGAAATCCCAAAGTCCTATTATTACAGGAAGGATGATATTAAAATGAAAGTTAGACCTTCAGTAAAGCCTATGTGCGATAAGTGCAAGGTAATCAAGCGCAAGGGCAAGGTTATGGTAATCTGCCAGGAACCTAAGCACAAGCAGAGACAGGGCTAAGCCCCAATTTTAACAGGAGGAAAAAGATATGGCAAGAATTGCTGGTATCGACCTGCCTAAGGAAAAGCGTATTGAGATCGCTCTCACATACGTTTACGGTATAGGCAGAAAGACCGCTAACGATATTCTGGAAAAGTCCGGTGTAAACCCCGACACCAGAGTTAAGGAACTTACCGATGATGAAGAAGCTAAGATCCGTGATGCTATCGAAGAGCTTGGTATCGTATTAGAAGGCGACCTCAGAAGAGAAGTTGCTTTAAACATCAAGCGTCTTGTAGAAATCAACTGCTTCAGAGGCACACGTCACCGCAAGGGCTTACCCGTTCGTGGTCAGCGTACAAAGACAAACGCAAGAACAAGAAAAGGTCCCAAGAAGACCATCGCTAATAAGAAGAAGTAATAACTTCAGCAGAAAGGTGGTAAAACAATGGCAAAGGCAACCGCTAACAAAAAGCCTGTTATCCGCAGACGTCGTGAGCGCAAGAACATTGAAAACGGTGCAGCTCACATCCAGTCTACATTTAACAATACAATTGTTACTATTACAGACCTTCAGGGAAATGCTTTATCATGGGCATCAGCAGGCGGACTTGGCTTCAGAGGTTCAAGAAAGTCCACTCCCTTCGCAGCACAGAGTGCAGCAGAAACAGCAGCTAAGGCAGCTATGGAACACGGTCTGAAGACAGTAGAAGTTTTCGTTAAGGGTCCCGGATCCGGACGTGAAGCAGCTATCCGTGCATTACAGGCAGCAGGTCTTGAGGTTAGACTTATCAAGGATGTTACTCCTATTCCTCACAATGGATGCCGTCCTCCCAAGAGAAGACGTGTATAACAGATAACAGAACTGAGTGTAGTTTACTCAGAGTCGCGTGAATGCTAAAGCATTCGAGAAACGATATTTATTTAAAAAACGGAGGTACTGACAAATGGCAGTAGATAGACAGCCGGTCTTAAAGAGATGTAAGGCCTTAGGAATTTCCCCCATGGTACTGGGATACAGCAAGGAAACAAAGCGTCACGCAAACGCAAACAACAGAAAGAAGTCAAGTGAATACGGTCTTCAGTTAAAGGAAAAGCAGAAGCTCAAGTTCATCTACGGCGTTCTTGAAAAGCAGTTCTATCATTACTATGAAATGGCTGTAAAGATGGAAGGCGTTGCAGGCGAAAACTTAATCAAGATTCTTGAATCAAGACTTGACAACGTTGTATTCAGAATGGGTATGGCTATAACAAGACGTGAATCCAGACAGCTTGTTACTCATGGTCACTTTACAGTAAATGGTCAGAAGGTAGACGTTCCTTCTTACAGAGTAAAGCCCGGTGACGTTATTGCAGTCAGCGAAACAAGCAAGAAGAGCCCCAAGTTTGCACAAATCGTTGAACAGACAAACGGAAGACTCGTTCCCCTGTGGCTGGACGTAAATAAAGAGGCAATGTCAGCTAAGATCACAAGAGAATTCCAGCGTGAAGAGCTCGACTTTGAAATTGCAGAACACTTAATCATCGAGTTATATTCAAAATAATAACCGATTTGCTTTGCAAACTCTTTTCATATCCGCTTTTTCGGATATGTTATCAGTTATTTTTAATTTACGGTTCCGCAGCGGTTTATACCGCTACGGAGGGCAAAGCCCGATAAATCGTAATTTAAAATTAACTGGGCGGTTTTACATCACGTAAAATCCTGCCCGGAACGAAATCGGATTTTCCGATACGACAATTTACAAACTTGTGGGAGGGTAAACCAAATGCTTGAAAAATTCGAAAAGCCTGTAATCGAGACCGCTAAGTTAAAGCCCGATGGAACCTACGGTATGTTCACCTTAGAACCCCTGGAGAGTGGCTACGGACACACGTTAGGCAACAGCCTTCGTCGTGTACTTCTTTCCTCGCTTCCCGGTGTAGCCGTAACATCTGTAAAGATTGATGGTATCCAGCACGAATTTTCCACAATTCCCGGCGTTAAGGAAGACGTAACAGAAATTATCCTTAACATCAAGGGTCTCATTGCAAAAATGTATGGCGAATGCCCGAAAACAGTTTATATTGATGCTGAGGGAGAGTGCGAGGTAACTGCCGGCGATATCAAGGCTGACAGTGAAATCGAAATTCTCGATCCCGGTATGCACATTGCAACCTTAGGCCCCGGTGCCAAGCTCTATATGGAGATCACACTTGACAGAGGCAGGGGTTATGTGTCTGCTGAAAAGAACAAGCAGCAGCTTCAGCCGACAATCGGCGTTATTGCTGTTGACAGCATTTATACACCTGTTTTAAAGGTGAATTACACAGTTGAAAACGCCCGTGTGGGACAGAAGATAGACTATGACAAGCTCGTTTTAGAGGTTTGGACAGACGGTACTATCTCCGCTAAGGAAGCTGTTTCATACGCAGCCAAGCTTCTCACCGAATATCTGACCTCCTTTGTTGAGCTGTCAGATGAAGCACTTCAGCCTGACCTTATGGCAGATAAGAATGAATCCGGTAAGAGCGATATTCTCGCTATGACTATTGACGATCTCGAGCTTTCAGTTCGTTCCTACAACTGTCTTAAGAGAGCCAATATCAATACTGTTGATGACCTTATCAGCAAGTCACAGGGTGAAATGATGAAGGTTAGAAACTTAGGTAAGAAGTCATTTGAAGAAGTAAGATCAAAGCTTCAGTCATTAGGCTTTGACCTCGCAAGTGACGATGATAACAATTAACAAGTGACTTTCAATTTGTCTGAAAGGAGAAATAAACATGGCAGGTTCAAGAAAACTGGGTAGAACCAGCGATCACAGAAAGGCTATGCTCAGAGGCATGGTAACATTACTGCTTGAAAAGGGCAAGATCATCACAACAGTTTCAAGAGCTAAGGAAGTTCGTAGCGCTGCTGAAAAGATGATTACTCTTGGCAAGGGCAATACACTGCACACAAAGCGTCAGGTGTATGCTTACATCACAAAGGAAGATGTAGCTAAGAAGCTTTTTGACGAAATCGCTCCTAAGTACGCTGATAAGAATGGTGGTTACACACGCATTATCAAGATCGGCCCCAGAAGAGGCGACGCAGCAGAAATGGCTGTAATCGAATTAGTTTAATCGCTGATTTAACTTAACAAAACGAATCCCCGTTGCAAAAGCAACGGGGATTTTTTCTATTTTATAACGACTTTAAGTGTTTACCGAATAATCCTTCTTGAAGCCGTGAGCACCGAATATCTGCCAGTCACCGACGCCGAGTCGCTGGATGATAGCCTTTCTTTCTTCGGCGCAGAGCATCGCATCCGTGTCTACGGAGGTCATAAGAATAGGCGCATACTGATTATATTTTGCCTGCTCGGGCGTAAGTCCGTGGGTGTTTATGTAGATATCACCGGTAAAGGCGATATGATGCTGATAGTCGATAATAACTATTTCACCGGGGAGATGTCCGCCCTTGCCCTCATAAACCTCGAAATGAAGCTCTTCAAAATCAAAGAAACCGATCTGTGTAAGCGGCTCACGGGGTTTATCCACGTCATTCCATAATACCTTTATCTTAGCGGGATTTATCGGCTTGTAGGAGGTCAGTAGCTTACAGATGCTGATATAGGGCTTGTGCAGAGGATTTCTTTCACGGTATCCGTCAAGTCCTAAAAATTCGTCACCGAGGCAAAGGGAGGTCTTGGTGCTGGCTATTATCTCGTCAAAGATGTGTAACAGTCCGCAATGATCCACGTCGGCGTGGGTTACAAGAACAGTCTTTTTTATACTGTCAAAATCGGGTATCAGCTTTCTGAATATCTTCAGCATTTCGTCACCATAGCAGGCGTACCCGCTATCTATGAACAGGTATTTTCCGTTGCTTTTTATTATAGCCGTATTGCTTCCGCAGGGAGGCTCTATCAGTATTATCTCGGTGTTGTCGGTTATTTTATGATTGCTTATTCTCGGAGTGTAGGCTTCTCCCTTGGACTGTCCCAGAAGCTCCGCAAACTTGCTGATACTGTCAAAGGTCCTGTAGGGTGATAAGCCCTGCTCGTCAAGAGTCTGCATAGCCAGATTGACGTGAACTAAAAGCTCCTTGCCGACCTCTTCTGAAAGTCCGCTCATCTGTGTAAGCCCCATAACGTAATTGTTGTAGAAAATACTGTTATCGTAAATCTTTTCAGAGCTGTTGTAGTTTATGATACGCACCTGACAGAGTTTTTCCGCTTCCTTTAAAAATTCGGAAATCTTGTCGGAATCCTCCACGTAAAGTCCCATTTTGAAAAGCTGATAGTCGGTGCCATTCTCCTGGGAGCTGATATAGGATATATTGAAATTGAAGTCGTTTATAAGCGTCAGTATATCGGTAACGCTACCGGGTACGTCACGGAGTCTGAATTCCAGAAGAACAATGCTGGTCTTATTTGCATTGCTCTGCAGATATCCGATTTTCTGAAGCTCGGTGTCCGCCTTTTCCAGCTGCTCCTCCGTACCCTCCGCATCTATAAACAGAGTGTGTGAATCCACCGCCTTGTTATAGCTTACACGGGTTATATTTATTCCCAGAGCAGAAAAGCATCTGCTGGCTTTTAAAAACGCCCCGATATGATTGGGCATACTTGTAACGTAAGTTTTTTTCATCTTATTGCCTCATATATTATATATTATTTGTTGCTGTTTTTGTAATGATAACCGCTATTCCGAGCAGGAGCAGTATAACTCCCGTAGCTCTGTTAAGAGTTTTTGTACTGACTTTATTTGCTATGACTGCACCGATACGAGCAAAGACGAGTGTAAAGCCTATGCACAAGGCAAGTACAGTAAAATCAGGCATATCGCCATCTATGATGAAATGACTTGCCGCACCTGTAAGGGCGGTAAAGGTCATAATGAATACACTGGTGCCAACGGCAGTTTTAAGCTCATAGCCAAGTATCATCGTCAGAACCATAAGCATCATCATTCCGCCGCCTGCTCCCACAAAGCCACAGATAAATCCTATGGCAGCACCCGAAATAAGTGACTGAATGATTCTCTTTTTCGGGGATGTTTCGTTCATTTTATCCTTTGTGGTATTGACCGGCTTTACTATGAATTTAATGCCCATAAGCGTTGTCATAAATACCGAGGTCCCGCCCATAGCCTCGTTTGGTACAAAGCTCGCAATAAAGCTGCCTGCAAGGGTAAACAGTAATACCATTACCATCATAACAAGGCCGTTCCTGATATCGATATTTTTATTTTTGTGGTAGGTGTATGCGCTGACGCCACTGGCAAGCACATCGCTGGCAAGCGCTATGCCGATGGCACTGTAGGCAGGCATACCCAGAAATGTGGTGAGAAGGGGAGTAATTACAACCGCTGCACTCATTCCTGCAAAGCCGGTTCCGAGTCCTGCACCGCAGCCCGCAAGCAGACATACGATAATTGTGATAAATAGTTCCATATTGCTCCTGTAACACAGCCGTAATGCTTTGGCATTACGGCTGTAGATAGTTTATTTCCTGTTTTCCGGCTTTGTCAGATAGCCTTCTGCCTCCTGAACCGGCATCGGCTTTGCGTAATAATAGCCCTGGGCTATATCACAGCCGCAATCCTGAAGGAATTTTGCTTGCTCAAGAGTTTCGACGCCCTCTGCGATAAGACCGAGTCCTACGTCCTTTGACATTGAAATGGTATGAGAAATAATCTTCTTACCCTTTTCGTCATTCAGGAAGCTGGAGAGAAAGGCTCTGTCAATCTTAAGCACGTCGAATTTTGTGCTTTTCAGAGTATTGAGCGATGAATAGCCAGAGCCGAAATCGTCCATAAGCAGAGTATAGCCGTGCTTTTTGGCAAGCTCTGTCATACGAGTGAGATGCTCGCCCTCAACGCTTTCGGTTATTTCAAGCTCAAGATATTTCTTATCGATACCGTACTTTTCGACAAGCTCATCAAGAACGGTAAGGAAATTATCGTTAATAAGATGTACACGGGAAACGTTGACGGAAACAGGAAGCATATTGAAGCCTCTTTCCTTCCAGTCGCCCAGTACGTTGCAGGCGCATTCCCACACGTAATAGTCCAGCTTTGATATAAAGCCGTTTTCTTCAAATATCGGAATGAATCTGAAGGGCGGGATAAGTCCCAACTCGGGATGATTCCATCTTACCAGCGCCTCAAAGCCGACTATATTCTCGGTTGAAATACTGAATTTCGGCTGGAGATAGATAAGGAACTGCTCGCTTTCAAGAGCTGTTTTCATATTATTTTCGACAAATCTCTTGTTTTCGAGGGATTCCTGCATCTTATCATCGTAGAAGGCGACATTCTCGATGGCGTTATTTTTTATAGAGGCTCTTGCCACTGCGGCTCTGTCCTCCATAATTCTGACAGGCTCGGTAATATCCTCAATAAGATATACGCCAAAGGCGAACTCGTACTTGATACCTCTGAAGCTCTTCATTCTTTCCTGAAGAGTAGCGGTTATCTCGTATATATCCTCTACGGTTTCATAGGGGGTGAGCAGAGTAAAGATATCTCCGGTTACTCTTGCACTTATCTGATAGGGATTGCAATAGGTGCGAAGCTGTCTTGTAAGGCTGTGTAAAAGCTCTGTACCCACGTCCTCGCCGTAGTTTTCGTTTATCAGCTTGAAGCGTTTGATATCAAACTGTATAAAGGCGTATTTCTTGTCCTTGTTGGTGCTTATCTTATAGGAGAAGGCTTCATTTACCATCAGCGGATTTTCGGTGGTGGTATAATAATTGCGAAGCTCCATCAGCATGATATCCTCTGCGGTAGCCAGAGTCAGCATACCTGCCAGCTCCTTCAGCTTTCCGTCTTCGTCGGGTATCATCACTATAAGAAGATTGTACCACAGGGGAGTGCCTGTATCGGTAAGTCGGAAGGATATCTGCAGAGTAGATTCGGTGAGCTTTTCGTTATACGCCCTTCTTATCTTGAAGGCAAGCTCGTCGAAGGTGCCTCTGTCATCCTCGTGGATACAGCCGCTGAGCCACATTGCACGAAGCGGACCTACCGTTTCGGAGCGAAGACAGGGAGGCGTATCCTTGTTCTCCATAATGTACCATTCCGAATTAAGATAGCTTAAATAGAAGTAGGTAGCGTTATTTCTTGCGGAGAATATTTCGTGTATCTTGGATTCCATCGGATTTTCCGCAATGTTTTTAGAAGGCTCGTTTCCTTTTTCGTAAATTATTTGCTTACTGCGCTTCTGCTCGTACATAAGTCGGTCGGTGGCGGTGATAAGCTCGTTGATATTGAGCTTTTCATCGTTCGCTACCGTCTTGTAGCCTACGCTTATAGCCACCTCGTAGCCTGAAGCCTTGTTATTGTTGTTGTAGATGTCAAGATGGGTAAGCAATGCGCCTACTATTCTTGCAGGCTCTCTCTTTTCATCAGAGCAGGGGAGAGTCAGAATAAACTCATCTCCGCCGAATCTTGCACATACGCCGCTATTTCCTGCAACCTCTCTTATAGCCTCGGCAACCTCGACTATCGCCTTGTCACCTTCAGAGTGACCGAAGGTGTCGTTTATATACTTCAGCTTGTCCATATCGATAGACAGCATCAGAATATAGGGAGCGGTGAATCTTTCCTTTCGTTCATGCTCCATTGCGGTGAAATAGCCTTTTCTGTTATAAAGCTCTGTAAGAGGATCTATGCAGTAGGTCATAGCCAGATGGTCGTATGCCTCTTTAAGTCTGCAGGTGTTTTTATAATTTTCAAGTATCTGATTTGTGAAGGTTGTAAGTCTTTTCGCATCCCTGAAGGAATATTCGTCATAATCTATTACCGTATAGTAGTAGCCTATAACTGTTTCCTGGAAGGTGAGGGGTGAAAAGAGAATTCTGTCAAAGCGCTTTATCGCCTTTCCGAATTCGGGAATCAGCTTTTCGG
Organism: Ruminiclostridium sp.; assembly: GCA_017408635.1. Lineage (GTDB taxonomy): Bacteria > Bacillota > Clostridia > Oscillospirales > Ruminococcaceae > Ruminiclostridium_E. The sequence continues at coordinate 21,360 of JAFQUH010000006.1, forward strand.
TGGGGAAGATGACGTCGAACACGTTTGTATCGAGATTTTTCTGACATATAGCCTTCATCTCTTTGTGGAAATACTTATTGTAGGAATCCTGTTCCTTTCGCTCAATATGGGAAACGTAGTCGGAATTGATACATATACCCGAATAATCATCTATGTACTTTACCATTTCCCTTATCATTTCGTCATAGGTGCGCTTTTCAACGGAATTGGCGTAATAAGCCGCCATCTTGGTTTCGTTGAAAAGCTGCATGGTATTGAAGCGGTCCATCTTCGCAAGACGGCCTGTCATAAATCCTTCGTCGGCAGTACCACAGCCACAGCTCTGGGAGAACAGCTCTTCAAATTTTACCTTTATTTCCTTTTCAACCTCTTCGCCTGCAAGACATCTGTCGCTGATATCGGCAATAATTTCTGCCAGGTGTCTTATATCAAGAGTGGCGGAGGATATCTCGGTAAGAGTATGTACCGCCGCCTGATAGGTAGCGTCAAAGCCGGTAACTATAACGTCCTCAGGTACCTTGTAGCCATGCTCGGTCAATGCCTTGGAAACAGTTATAGCCATAGAGTCGTTTATGCAGATAAACGCCTGGGGCATAGAGTAGCCGCCCTCAAAGAAGCGGTTCATTGCCTCAACCGTGGGATTGTTCCAGAAATCGCCGTAGTCAAATCTGCCTTCTTCTACGAAGGGTATATTATGCTCTGCAAGTACCTTTTTGTATACCGCTATTCTGTCATCGGAGAACTTATTATCCTTCATCCCCGCCATAAGGAAAATATCCCTGCAGCCGTGATGCTCTATGACGTGACGGCACATTTTTTCAAAGCCCTGCTCATAATCGTACAAAAGATTTATCGCACCCTCATAGGCACCGTCAACGGTAATTACGGGTGTGCCGTGGGCAAGGGCATTATTTATGATATCTCCACTCATGCACGGATTCTTTAAGGTTTCCGGAAGGATTATCAGGATATCAATAAGCTCGTGATTTATAAGACTGTATATGCTGGCTTCACCCTCGATTGAAGGGGTAACAGTGTAAAAGTCAGTAAAGGCGCTGAATACAAGCACCTTGTAGCCTTTTGCAACAAGAGCGTCTGATATCACTCTTACAGAGTGGGCAAGGGATTCCTCGTGTATACGGGAAACGCAGATAGCTGCGATTTTGTATTTATGGAATCTGCCGATATACATACTCTCATCTCCTGTTCCTGATTTATAAATACTTAATATATTTATAGCACCCTTTATTTTAGCACATTTTCAGCCAAAAGTCAATTAATTATGGAAATAATGCACAAAAAATAGCATAAAATTATCCACAAAATTATTCAGCATTTTTAACAAAAATGAAAGAATATGAAAAATCGGTGATAGATTCTGTAAATTTTTTACTCAAAACTTGCAATAGTGAGAAAAAAATGATATAATAGTTTTATGTACTTTAGCACACTAAAAGCATATTCAGAAAGGAAGTTGAGAATGAGAGAATCCTATTCCGAAGTAACACCATACGTAGAGGAGCTTGCGGGCAAATCTAATATGAATAACCATATAGAAGCGGATATGTACCCCGCCTACAAGGTAAAGAGGGGACTTCGTGACAAGAACGGCAACGGCGTTGTAACAGGTCTTACCGAAATATCCAGAATCAAGGCAAAGGAAACAGACGAAAACGGCAACGATATACCCTGTCACGGCGAGCTTTATTACAGAGGCATCAACGTAAAATCTCTTGTTGACGGCTTCAGGAGGGATAACCGTTTCGGTTTTGAAGAGGCGGCTTATCTTCTGCTTTTCTCCGAGCTTCCCGACAAGGAGGAGCTTGCCCGCTTCTGTCAGGAGCTGGCGGAGATCCGCACCCTTCCCACCTCCTTTGTAAGAGATATGATACTTAAAGCGCCCGGCAAGGATATGATGAATATTCTTTCCCGTTGCGTGCTTGCCCTTTATTCCTATGACGATAACCCCGATGATATCTCCATCCCGAATATACTAAGACAGAGTTTAAGACTGATATCCATATTCCCGATGCTTGCGGTATACAGCTATCAGTCCTTCAGACATTATTATCAGAATGACAGTCTGTTTATCCATCTGCCGAAGGCGGAATACGGTGCGGCACAGAACCTTCTGCACCTGCTCCGTGAGGACGGACAGTTCACCGACCTTGAAGCGAAGGTGCTGGATCTGGCAATGGTGCTCCATGCAGAGCATGGCGGCGGTAACAACTCCACCTTTACAACCCACGTTGTGACTTCATCCGGTACCGATACCTATTCATCCGTTGCGGCGGCTTTAGGTTCTCTTAAAGGTCCCCGTCACGGCGGCGCAAATATCAAGGTCGTAAAGATGTTTGACGATATGAAGCAGAGCATCAACGTAAAGGACGAGGGACAGATAACCGATTATCTTGTAAAACTGCTTAATAAAGAAGCCTTTGACAAGGCAGGTCTTATCTATGGTATGGGACACGCCGTATATTCTCTGTCTGATCCGAGAGCCGACGTGCTGAAGGATTGCGCTGAAAAGCTATCCAGAGAAAAGGGCTGTGACGAAGAATTCGAGCTTTACAATACGGTAGCAAGACTTGCTCCCCAGATAATTGCCGAAAAGCGCCAGATGTTCAAGGGCGTGAGCCCCAACGTGGATTTCTATTCAGGTCTTATCTACAGAATGCTGGAGCTTCCCGGTGAGCTTTATACACCTATCTTTGCAGTATCAAGAATCGCAGGCTGGTCTGCTCACCGCATCGAAGAGATACAGAATCAGGGCAAGATAATCCGCCCCGCCTATATCAGCGTAAAGGAAGAAAGACCTTACGTGGATTTAAAGGACAGATGATTGAAATTTGTCTTTGGCAAATTTCAGTGATATCGTGCCTTCGGCACGGTGATATCGAAACCTTTGGTTTCGGTGAAATCCGTCAGCGACGGATGAAATATTTGCCTGCGGCAAATGTTAAGGTATCCGACTTCGTCGGATGAGATTATAAAAGGCGTTCAGATTTTCTGAACGCCTTGTTTGTATATATGGATGTGACGCTGAATTGAAATCAGGTGCTTCGTTAGGCTACCACGTGATTTATGACACGTCAAATTCAGCAGACAAATGTCCTTTTACTATTTTGTATTCTCCGGGCTGTAATGGTAAATCGAAATATTTTTCCAGCTCGATCTTTTTTGTAACGGTTTCACCCGGGTTAAGAACGCCTGCCAATGCAGGGAAGTTGGGAGCGGAGCCGTTTTCGTCAGGCTTGAAGTCGATTCTTTTCCATTCTCCGTTTTCCTTTCTGTGTAAGGAAAACTCGTAAGCCTCGTAACCACTTTCACTCTCACCCTGATTTGTAATGATAAGGTTTATTACCTTTACAGCAGGTGAATATGTGGAAAATTCCGTGGTCATTACCATGCGGTCTGCTTTATCAGACGGTAATGACTCATCCTGTGCGGAGCTTTCGTAGGAAGCTGTTCCCGCCTGGCTCGTTATTTGTCCGGATTCTGCCTGATTTGGTGACGGATCTGTGGTCTGGTCTTTGTTGCTGCTACAGGAACAAAGCGTCAGCAATGTCAGAAACAGCAACGTGATTAAAGTTTTTTTCATTTGATTGTACCTCCTGATTGTATTGTATCATAGGGTATATTGTATTGTCAATATACACATTACACAAGCATATTTGCACAAATTTGGCAACAATGTCTATACTACGGATCGTTGTTGATAACTTGATGAATCAAACTCTATGTAATCGTTTAACTTTTTTTGAAAAAACTATAGACAAAGCGTTTTTTATGTGTTAAAATAAAAATGATAAGGGCTTTTAAGCCCCACAGACAGAAAGGAAAATAAATGCTATGAAGAACATTCCCGTAGTTAAACTCGGTATTGCGGCAGTAAGCCGTGACTGTTTCCCTATGAGCCTTTCCGCACAGAGATGTGATGCTGTAGTAAAGGCTGCAAAGGACAAGGGACTTGACATTTTCAAATGTCCCACAACAATCGAAAGTGAAACACATATGATGCAGGCTTTAAAGGAGCTTAAGGACGCCGGCTGCAACGCTCTCGTTGTATACCTCGGCAACTTCGGTCCCGAATCTGCTGAAACTCTCCTTGCAAAGTACTTTGACGGTCCTGCGATGTTCGTTGCGGCTGCTGAAGAAACAGGCGACAATTTAGTAGGCGGCAGAGGCGACGCATACTGTGGCGTACTCAATGCAAGCTACAACCTCGCACTCCGCAACATCAATGCTTACATCCCCGAATATCCCGTAGGCACAGCGGAAGAGGTTGCTGATATGATCATCGACTTCGTTCCCGTTGCAAGAGCTATCATCGGTCTTAAGAACTTAAAGGTTATCACCTTCGGTCCTCGTCCTCAGGACTTCCTTGCTTGTAACGCTCCTATAAAGCAGCTTTACAATCTCGGTATCGAAATCGAAGAAAACTCCGAGCTTGACCTTTATGCCGCATTCAATGAGCATAAGGACGATCCCAGAATTCCCGAAGTTGTTGCAGATATGGAAAAGGAGCTGGCAGGCGGCAACAAGATGCCCGGCATCCTCCCCAGACTCGCACAGCTTGAAATCACACTTCTTGACTGGATGGAAGAACACAAGGGTAGCCGTGAATACGTAGTATTCGCTAACAAGTGCTGGCCTTCATTCCAGACACAGTTCGGTTGTGTACCCTGCTACGTAAACTCCAGACTTACAGCAAGAGGCATCCCCGTATCCTGCGAGGTTGATATCTACGGTGCAGTAAGCGAATACATAGGCACCTGCATCACAGGTGACGTTGTTACCTTACTCGACATCAACAACTCTGTTCCTGCCGATATGTACAACGAGTCCATCAAGGGCAAGTTCGACTATACTTTAAAGGATACATTCATGGGCTTCCACTGCGGTAACACTGCTTCCTGCAAGCTGACAAGCTCCACAATGAAGTATCAGCTCATCATGCACAGAGGTCTTGAGCCCAACAAGGAACCCGACATCACAAGAGGTACGCTTGAAGGCGACATCATCCCCGGTGATATTACCTTCTTCCGTCTGCAGTCTACTGCTGACGCACAGCTCCGTGCATATGTGGCACAGGGCGAGGTTCTCCCCGTTGCAACTCGTAGCTTCGGCGGTATCGGTGTATTTGCAATCCCTGAAATGGGCAGATTCTACCGCAACGTTCTTATCAAGAAGAACTATCCTCACCACGGTGCAGTTGCCTTCGGTCACTACGGCAAGGCTATCTTCGACGTACTGAAGTACCTGGGCGTAGAAGACGTAGAATTCAACCGTCCCAAGGGTGTTCTTTACGACGGTGAAAACCCCTACGCAAAATATTGATGAACGCATGGCGTTCAGCAAATTCCGCCTTTTAGTATCTTGGCGGGCAACGTAGCCTTGTGAACGGCGGGGCTACAAAACAGATATAAGTTATATGCGGGCGACTTTAAGTCGCCCGTTGATTTTTTGGAGAATAGATTGGGGTTTGTCGGGGTTACACCGTAAGGAGAAGGCTTTATGGTGCAAATCCGCATTGTCGTGGGAAATTAAAGGCTTCTCCCTCGGGAGAAGCTGTCACCGAAGGTGACTGATGAGGGGTATGCTCCCGAATTCAAACCGCCCGTCGAACCCCATTTTATCACATTTCAACAATTTCCTATCGTTTTTTTGTTTACTTTACTACTTGAAACGGAATATTCTGCGGGATATAATAAAAGAAAAAAGGAGGTCACGTTATGAAAAAAGTTATTGTAATTCTGCTTTCAGCCTTTATTCTGCTGACCGCTACCGCCTGTGAGAACGAAAATTCCACAATAGCGCAGGAAAGCGAAAGCAGTATCGTAGCATCGACCGAGGATCTCTCACAGTATGAGATTATTGAGGAAAACGGCTCGCTTACTCTTAAAATTACAGAATTCACCGACGACGGTTTCAAGGCAATGAATGACGTGCCCGATTCCCGTGAGGATGAATATACCGTTATCTGCTCATCTGCTGATAAAAAAGAACTTTGCGTAGAGGATTACGTGGGCTTTGAATATGAAAAGCTCTATAAAGCGGAGGATGGCGTTTATATTGCCGTTTCAAAGGAAGGTAGCTTTTATGTCAGCGGTCCTGTTTCAAAGCCTGTAATATATCTTTATCCCGAGGAAAAGACGGAGGTGTCGGTTGAGCTTGACTTTAACGGCACTCTTATGGCAACCTACCCTGAGTATAATAACGGCTGGCAGGTAACTGCAATGCCTGACGGAACGCTTTTTGACAAGGACGGCAACGAATATTCCTATATCTTCTGGGATGGTATCAGCAGTATAGAATATGACTTCAGCAAGGGCTTTTGCGTAAAGGGTGAGGACACCGCAGAGTTTTTAAGGGAAAGCCTTAAAAAGCTGGGACTTACCCCAAGAGAATATAACGAATTTATCGTATACTGGTTACCTCTTATGCAGAGCAATAAGTATAACGTTATCTCCTTCCAGACGGACAGATACACGGATAATGCCCTTTTAAACGTCACTCCCTCACCTGATACGGTAATCAGGGTATATATGGCGTATTACGGAAGTGACGAATACGTGGATATTCCACCCCAGGAGCTATCTGCACCGGAGCGTGACGGCTTTACCCTTATCGAATGGGGCGGCAGCAAGGTCAGAAAATAACGAAAATATTTTAGTGGCAGTAAATTTTCAGTCCTGCGATTTCATATCGTGGGACTGATTTTTATTTTCTCATAAAAAATTAATAAAAAATTTAAAAAAATACGAAAAAATTGCCGATAAAGTCTAAACTTAAGGGTTTTTCTGCCGATATAATAAATGTAGAAATATACGGGCAATTATGCCCTGAAGGGAGCTGACAGTATGGAAATTAAGAACATCAGCAGCATAATGAATACCTATAACAAAGTGAAAATGGGCGGCAATAAGACTAAAACTGCTCCCACAGCGGCAAAGACCGATAAGGTAGAATTCAACTTTGCACGCAGTGTAGAGGCGGCAAAGTCCAATCTTGCGGCACAGCTCAATGCTGATGCCTCTGCAGACAGAGTAGATGCACTTGCCCAGGCGGTAGAGAGCGGAAGCTATCAGGTTGATCCTGAGTCCATAGTAGATTCTATCCTCATGTTCTGAAAGGCGGTGTCAGATGACTATTCAGTTAGCCGATGAGATAATCGCTTTTATGGAAAAGTACAACGATACCTATCGTGATATGGTAGTTTTCCTCACAGAAAAAATGGCAAAGGTAATGGATGACGATCTTTTATGGTTACTTGAATCCGTGGACGATGAGCAGGCGCTCATTATGAAGATTCAGTCCCAGGAAAACGGCCGTCTTGCATTCTTTGCCGGACTTGGTATAGACGAGAACATAAAGGTAAAGGAGCTTATAGAAAAAGCTCCCGCTGAAAGAAAAGTAAAGCTACAGATGATATACGACGATCTGACGGGCTATATTGCAAGGATTCGCAAGCTGAACGGAGAGATCACAGAAACTGTAGAAAAGAAATTATCAGTTCAGGAAGAGCTGGTACGGGGCGCAGGGATGACAATGGCTGAAACCTATAACGGTTATGGAGCAAAGGTAAAGCGCACAACAGGCACGAAGGGTTTTATAGGAAGTGTCTGATTTAAACCGGTGATATTTCATCGGCAGGAAGGAATCACAGATGAGAGCATCTTTTTTAGGACTTGAAGTACAGAAGCGTTCTGTACAGATGGCTCAGAAGGGCCTTGATATAACGGGTAACAACCTGTCCAATGCCAATACGGAGGGTTACGTAAGACAAAGACTCGACGTATATGCCGAATATGCAAATATGAGAGGCTCATACCTCACAAAAACTGCAAGGCTCGGTCTTTCAGGTCAGGGCGTATTCGCCAGCGGCGTAAGTCAGGCGAGAGATGATTATTTAGACAAGCGCTTCAGAGATAATAACTGCTATGTAGCGGAATTTGATCAGAAGGCGGCTATAATGGAAGAGGTCGAAACGGTTTTCACAAACTTCTCCGACACCTTCGACGATATGGGTATGGCGGTACAGTTCGATAACCTCAAATCCGCACTCCGTAAGTACGCCGAGGACTCTCCCGACAGAGAAGAGCTTGCCAGCCTTGTAAGAAACCAGTGCTACAACATCACAAAGCTGTTCAATCAGCAGCATATGGATTTAGAGGCTCTTGAGGAGCAGACGATATACGATCTTCATTGTACGCTTGAGGATGCAAACTCACTCATTCAGGAGATCGTTGAATATAACCGTGAGATAGTAGACGACTATTCGGTACTTGCGGCAGATAACATCTATAACGGCATATCGGTAACAGGCGGCTACGGACCTAACGAGCTGCTTGATGCAAGAAACGTACTGATAGACAGATTATCCGAGCTTGGCGATATCCACGTTGAGGATAACTTCGACGGCTCTGTAAAGATCACGATGGGCGGAGTTACGATAGTAGACGGTAAGAAAAGCACCATCTTCGTAACCAACAGCACCTACGAAGAATTCAGAGATAAGTTCTATGAAAACAAATGCACGATGCTGAAGTTCACCGACGGTACAATGGCAGACCTCGGTAGCGGAAGCATAAAGGCATATAACGATATGTTAAACGGTAACGGCCCCTACTCCACAGGCGGCGGACAGAATACCGAATACGGCATATCCTACTATAAGAGAGCGTTAAACGAATTTGCAGGCTCCTTTGCAAACCTTATGAACAGACTCAACGGCATAGAGCATGGCGAAGAAAGAGCGATGTTCTCTGCAACCGGCGGCGGAGATATAGACGCCTCCAACATCCGTATATCTGATTCCTGGCTTAAGGAAGCGACAATGATTGCAAAGATATACAACGAGGAAACCGGTGAATACGACTTCCCCGTAAACCTTGACGGTGACGCAGTAAACCAGCTTTTACTCGGTATGGACGATCCCGTAACGATAGGCGAAAGCGACTATTACGGCTCCACCTACGATTTCGTTCTGTTCTTAAACAACAGACTGGCACAGAATATCGAATTCACAAATAAGCAATGTGAAATGTACACCGAAACAACAACCTCCCTGCTCAACAGCAGAGATGCGATAATGGGCGTATCCGATACAGAAGAAGGCGTTAATATGCTGAACTACTCCAAGTGGTTCAATGCAAGCTCAAGAATGCTTACCACTCTTGACGAGGCGCTGGATACCATTATCAGCAAGATGGGACTTGTAGGAAGATAACAGAAAGGACTGATAGATAAATGAGAGTAACCCAGAGCATGACAAACAGAAATTATCTGTCACATCTCAATTCTGCACTCGAAAGAAAGAATGCTTCCGAGCGTAAGATAAATTCCACAAGAAAATACAACAGAGCAAGTGAAGATCCTATCGCAGCGGCAAAGGCAATGAGAGTAAGAAAGGCTATCGCCAATACCGATCATTACCTTGATAACCTTGATACCGCAGAGCAGATATATTTAGCTGCCGACACGGCTATCTTCAATATGGTAGATATCATTGATACCATCGCAGAAAAGGTAACCTACGCCGCTAACGGTACTCAGGGACCTACCGAAGAAGAAATTCTCGCTACAACGATAGAAACCTTTGCCGACGAGCTGGTAAGAACGCTCAATATCGACGTTGCCGAAAGACGACTCTTCGGCGGTGTTTATAACGGCATGGACGTTTTCAGAATTGAAAAGGGACTTGACGGAAAAGCCGTTGTAAAGTATAATGAAGTTGATATAAACTCACTAAACGATTATAACGAGTTTCCTTTTTCCGAATCCTCCTTCACCGATATCGGTATCGGTATGATGGTTGACGAGGAAACAGGCAGAATCGATCCCCAGTCGGCACTCCCCGTAACAATGAACGGTGCATGGGTGACAGGCTGTGGTACGGATGAAGACGGATATCCCAGGAATATCATCCAGCTTACGCTTGATGTAGCTCAGGTAATAAGAGAGGGCGACAAGATAAAGGCTATGGATTATCTTAACAAGATAAGAGAATCCCAGACCAGCGTAAGTATTGCCCACGCAGAAATAGGTAATAAGGAAGAATATATAGAGTACAACAAGAACAGACTCACCACCAACAAGGAAAACCTTCTCGAACAGCAGAACAACCTTGAAGGTACCGATATGGGTGAGGAATCCACCAACTGGAAGACTCTTGAAGCTATATACAATATGTCGCTTCAGATGGCGACCTCGGTTATCCCGATGTCGATATTCGATTTTCTTCAGTAAATAAATCAAATAAAATAGGGAGGGAAAAGAAATGAATCCTAATCTGCTTAAAATAACAAGTATTCCGATAAGTATCGAGGTCAACGTGACCAACGGCTCTCTTAAGGCGCCTGAAAATAAAGAGCCTTTAAGAGTAGATATCAGCACCACACCCGGCGGCTTCAGAATGCAGTCACAGCCTGCACAGATAAAGGTTGACTCCTATGAGGTACGTGCAAGCATGGGCTACGGCGAATACAACGCCGGCGACTTCAATCAGAAGGAAGCTGACAAGGGCTGGAAGATTGCTTATCAGGGTGTTGCAAGAATCATTGACGAAGGAAACCAGCTGGCAAGAGGCGTTTCCCCTTCAGCTATTGCGGCACAGCAGATGAGAGCAGGCGCTTCCATCGAAACAATTACAGAATTCTTACCCAAGGGTATTCCCGACGTTTCCTTTGACAAGGGCAAGTTAAGTCTTAACTATACACCCTCCGACGTAAACATCGACTGGGAAAACCTTATGGCATCTCCCGTAGAATTCGTACCCGGTAATATTGAATTCATCATCAAGGAAAAGGCAAGAGTAGAGATCGAATACACAGGCGGTCCCATCTACGTTCCCGCAAGTGCAGATCCCAACTACGAGCCCAAGTTTGAAGCCAAGGGCTGATTAAAATAAACCTTAAGGAAAGGTAACAAGAGTTATGATTGAAATAAACACAAGAGATTTCGGAAAAATTGAAGTAGATGAAAATAACGTTTTTACGTTTCCTTCAGGTGTTTTCGCCTTTGAAGAGTGCAGACAGTTCGCTCTGATAAGCCCTCTGGGTGACGGAGTTTACCCCATGTGGCTGCAATGTGTGGAAAGTGTTGCACCCTGCTTTATCGTATTTGATCCCCAGCTTATAGACAGTACCTATCAGATAACTCTCAACAGCTCTGAAAGAAAGCTGCTTAAGCTCTCTGACGACAGTAAGGTAAGATGCTTATCTATAGCGGTAGTTCCCGAGGATTATAAGCAGACTACCGTAAATATGAAGTGTCCCATAGTTATAAACAGCGACGAAAGACTTGCGGCTCAGGTTATTTTACCTGAAAAGTACGAGATCCGTCAGCCGATATATCTCGAAGGAGGAAATGAGTAATGCTGGTAGTTACAAGAAGAACTGACGAAAGCCTTACAATTTCCGATAACATCGAAATAACGGTACTGGAAATAACCAAGGACAGAGTCAAAATAGGAATTTCAGCTCCCAAGGACGTAAAGATAATCCGTAACGAGCTTAAGGACGCACAGGATATGAATAAGCAGTCGTCAGCGGCACTGCCTAAGGCGGCAATGGAAGCATTGCTTGGCATGAAGAAATAATTACAGAGAGGACGAAGTACAATGGCAAATGATATTCTCAGAATGAGCGGTATGAACTCAGGTCTTGATACCGAGGCTATCGTAGAGGCAATGACCGCCGCTACAAAGCTCAAAATAACAAAGCAGAACAGAAAGGCTATCACTCTTAAGTGGAAGCAGGAAGCATATCAGGATGTCACAACAAAGCTGACAGACTTCCAGAAGAAGTTCTTCGATATGTTAGACTCCAAGACAAACTTAAAGAGTGCGTCTTCCTTCAATAAATATAAGGCTACCGTTTCCCATATGGTAAACGGTGTGTCCACAGAGGGCTCTCCTGCGGGCGTTACAGTTAAGTCCCAGTCAGGCGCAGTTCCCGGCACATACAATGTAAAGGTAAACAAGACTGCTACCCAGGCTAAATATCAGGGTAGTGCAATGGATACCAGCGCACTTGATTTTTCAAATTACACAGACAGCACACAGACCTATACCTTTAATTTAAAGGTTGGCGAAAAGTCTGCAAACGTAAGCTTTACAGGTGGCTCCGCCGACGAGATCATGTCACAGATCAACACCCAGCTTACAGACGCCTTCGGTACGTCAAATACCACGGCTACAACAGGCAGAGGTCTTGTATACATAAACGATAGCGGTAAGCTCGTTTCCGCAGACCGTACAGGTATGACAATGAGCGGCGTTATGAATATGAACGGAGATATCTCCCTTAATATGAATAACTTAAAGCAGGGCTCAAACAAGCTCAACCTTACGATAGGCTCAAACAGCTACAGCTTATCCTTCCAGACCTACGACGCTGAATATTTCGGCAACGAGGACGGAACTTTAGGTGCTATCACAAGAGAAGAATATCAGAATATTCACTTCAACCTTGAAGGTGAAAAGGCTTATAATGCGGCTAAGGAAGCAGGCGAGATCGACTCCGACGCATTAAAGGCAGAGGCTTACGAAAAGGCAAAGAACGATGCATACCAGACAGAGTATGACAAGCAGCTTGTAATCAAGAAGTCCGCTTATGAAGAACAGCTTAAGAACGATTTTGAAGCAGGCAAGGCTGACGGCTCTATAGCTGACGGTATCGAATTTGAAGACTGGAAGGCAACTCAGCCCGAATATGACGAAGCCGCTTTCAAGGCAGAATTTGACGAAAAGTACAACGAAAACTTTGACGAAGAAGCCTTCAAGGCAGAATTCGATAAGAACTACGACGAGCTTGCGGCTTATAAGAAATTAAAGCTCAATAAGGATGATTATAAGCTCTCTAACGAGGAGCTTGCAACCTGGGCAAACAGACACGAGCTTGAAAAGGCTCTGTCAAACGTAAAGCTCCCCGGTGACGCTACCTTATCTCTTGCAGATGACGGTACAATCACGGCAAGCGACGGCTCCAAGATTGCCGTTGCGGCTGATCCCTCAAGCGTAAATACCTACGGCGTATCCACGGCTACCTCCTCTGCAAGTCAGGTAACAACAAATACCACACTTAAGGAGCTTGGTATAGAGGGCGACGCTACTATAAAGGTAAACGGCGTATCCTTTACCTTCTCTTCCGATTATACAATCAAGAAGATGATGAACGAAATCAACGCCAGCAAGACTGCAGGCGCTACAATGAGCTTCAGCACGCTGACAAACAGCTTCTCTATAAGCTCCTCCAAGCACGGCACAGAGGCTACTCTTGACTTTACTGCAGATGCAGGAAGCGACGGAGATGCATTACTTTCCTCCCTCGGCTTAAAGTCAGGCACCTTTACCGCAGGTACAAACCTTGAAATAGAAGTAAACGGCGAGGTTATCGAAACCTCCTCCAACTCCTATACTGCAGATGGTACAACAATGACCTTCACCTCTGCGGCGGCAGGCAGCGAATTTACATATGAAGTAAAGAAGGATAATACAGAAGCCATCGACGCTATCAAGGAGTTTGTAAAGGACTACAACCAGCTTCTTGAAGACGTATTCAAGTACGTTGACGAAAAGCCCAACAAGGACTATTACGCTCTTACAGATGAAGATATCGAAGAGATGGATCTTTCTGAAAAGCAGCAGGAAAAGTGGGAGACAATGGCTAAGAAGGGCCTGCTCTACAACGATTCCGCAGTAAGCTCCGTAATGCAGAAGATGCGTAGCGTACTTTACTCTACGGTAAAGACCGCTGACGGACAGAACTTCAGCCTTTTCAGTATGGGTATCACAACCAGCGACGACTGGACCAAGCACGGTCAGTTAGAGCTTGATGAAAAGAAGCTCGAAGAAGCCTTTGAAAACTTTGCTCCCCAGATTGAAGAGCTTTTCACAGGCACAACGATAGACGCAGAAGGCAAGACTGTAAAGACAGGTATCATGCACAAGCTCGACGAAACTCTGACAAGCGCAGTAAAGACGACAGGTGCAAGAAACGAAAAGGGTTCACTCGTACAGATTGCAGGTATGAAGACAGGTACAGCGGCTACCGATAACTCTATCTTCGATCAGTTAAAGAGCATTCAGAATCTTATAGATAGTCTTGAAGAAAGATACGAAAATCAGCAGGACAGATACTGGAAGCAGTTCTCCTCCCTTGAATCCATCATGGGTAACTTAAACAGCCAGACAACCTACATCCAGCAGCTGATGCAGTTCTGATCAGTTCAGATTACGACGGTTTACCTGCTCACACAGGGCAGGTAAATCAGTTTAAACGGAAGGAATACCGATATGACTAATGCACTTTCGGCATATAAAAAGCAGTCCGTAACAACACTCACCCCCGGTGAAGTGGTGGTAAGACTGTATATGGAGGCAGAACGCCAGCTCAACCGTGCGTCCTACTATATCCCCCAGAAGAATTTTGAGGGTGCAAATAAGGCGCTGACAAAGGCACAGGACGTGGTAAACGCCCTTCGTTCCTGCCTTGATATGAAAATACCGATTTCAAAAAATCTCGATTCGCTCTATGAATATTTCAACCGTGAAATAGTTGAGGCGAACGTTAAGAAGGATAAGGCAAAGGTAGACGCTCTTATCCCTATGATAGCAGAGCTTCGTGAGGCTTTTCAGGAGATAAACTCCATGTCCCGTGAGCAGATGATGGCACAGCAACAGCAGGCAACCGCTCCCCAGGGAGAAGCACCGCAGAGCTGATATAAAGGAAAGGAATCCGACTATGAAAAAAGCAGACGCAACCAACCTGCTTCAGCTGATGGATAAGCTGACAGAGTTGATGACCGAATATAATAAGCGTACCGACAGAATGGTGACCTTTGATCTTGAGATAATTCAGCAGGTCCTGCTTTCCCGCAATGAGATAATGGACAGTATGCGCCAGGTGAAAAGCACCATAATGGAGGTCGTTAATGCCCAGGCTCCCGCTGAAAGAGAGATTCTCCGCAATATTCTGAATAACAAGCCCGTTGAGGCAGAGCTTTCCTACGAACTGCGACAGCTTCAGGGCAAGATGAGAAGACTGCAGGAGATAAAGCAGGAGATTGACCAGAAGGATAAGAAGGTTACCGCCGTAGTGACACAGAGCTATGAGGATGTCAAGGCGGAGCTGGAGGCTCTCAAGGTCGATAAGAAGAAGATTGACTACTATAGTAGTGTAAAGCTGGGCGGCAAGGGCCGTACCTTCAGTACAAATTCATAGAACACAAGGCTGTCGTAGAGATATGACAGCCTTTTTCAATTTGTCGGGGGACAAATTGAAAAGTGAGGGGTATGCTACATAATTCAAAACGTTCGCAAAACCGTAATTTGACACACATCAATGTTGTTCTCCCGCCGTCAATGAATCTTTGCATCCCACATAATTGCAAAAGGCGGGAACCCGGATTGAACACCAGGTGTTCATTTTTCCAAAAAACTGTTGACATAGTCAATAAATTGTGGTATTATTAACTTATATAGAATGAGTCAGTATCCTTATTTTTGGCTCTTATCCAAGGGGAAAGGTTGGTACAAAACCATGTGGATAAATAAAAATCGTAAAAAAGGCTTTACAATGGTGGAGCTTATAGTTGTACTTGCGATTATAGGCGTTTTAATGGCAATTATAATTCCTATGGTAGCAGGCTCCGGCAGGGATGATGCGGCAAATGCAAAGGCGAAGAGCTTTTTCTATGCGACGCAGAACGTGTTTATGAATTACAAAACAGATAAGCCTGAAATAGATATGGATGACACCGGTAATACAACAGGCTATTTCTCTATAATAAATGACGCTGACGCAAATCAGCATACGGCTCTTTTTGAGGACGACTTCTATTTTATAGAGGCAGAGGCAAAAACCAACGAGGGCTTTACGAAGGTTACGGTCGGACTTTATGAAGGCAGTACCTCAATTCCTGCAGCGGAGCAGTACAAGTGCCTTTCAAAGACTCTTTCACAGGATGATCCTTCTACCTACAGACGTCAGGAGATCACTTCAGGCGAATTTATCGACGCCTTCAACGGCTTCTCAAACAGCGAGGATACAGGCTACTATTACGCTCTGGTTGACTACAAGTGCCGTGTAATTGCAACCTACTGGTCAAGCGAGCCTATATCTGTTTTAAGCGACAACACAACCGGCGAATTCAAAAAGGACACTATCCAGTTTATAGACAACAACAAGATCGATTACACTATCGTAGGTGCCTTCCCTGAAGACAGAGGAAGAGTAGGCGACGTAATGTTCCACTACGAATACATTTAAAAATTATAAGAAAGCAGGGCAAATGCCCTGCTTTCAGCGTGTAGACAAAGTCTTGTCTACACGCTGTCAGACGATGAAAAACGCACGTCAGCCATTGATTTTGACCTGTTCGGTCAAAATCGTCAACCGCCCCCGTCGGCGTACGAACGGCAAGGATGCCGTAAAGCGAACACCAAAAGTGCATCACGATGATGCACAACAAAGTGTTCGCATAAGGTACGTTAGGCGTCAGTTGACGAAGTAAGCAAAAATGCTTTAGGGAAGCCGTTTTAGGCTTCCCTAAACTTTTGTATTAATGTTTTGTATGCTCGCAAGATAAGTACAGAATTTTACGCATTTTTGCGGTGCGTGAGTTTGTCTTCAGTCTGAAGCAGGGCAAATGCCCTGCTTTTTTTAATAAAAGGGGTTGCAAAACCGAAATAACTGTGATATAATACTTATTATGTGGATTTATGCTCTGACGGGCATATTCTGCTTATCGGGAGAGAAGCGCCGGGATATACATAAAGGCGTTTTATAAATAGCAACACGTTTTTATACGTGTAGGAAAAGATGGAAAAACTTTAAGGAGATTTGCGAAATGAGATTATTCAAGAGAATAGCGGCTGCAGTATGCGCTATCGCAGTTGCTGTTTCAGTAGCAGGCTGTGCCGATATCACAAAGATGGGTACGGTAGAGGACAAGGGAATAAACGCAGGTGTATATCTGTGGTTTGTAAATGCGGCTATGGACGACGCCCAGACAGAGGTTGACAATCAGCTTTCCGATATGGGTACAAGCGCAAGCAAGATTGAAAATTTCAGCTACTTTGATTACAACGTTCAGGAAAAGCCCTTTGCACAGTTTGTAGAGGAAAAGGCTATTGAACTTGTAAAGCAGCACGTAGCTATCGAAAAGAAGGCAGAGGAGCTTGGTCTTTCTCTGACTGCAGAGGAAAAGAACGTCATCAAGGAAAACGCCAAGGATCTGTGGAAGACAGAAATCACCTACTACGGCTACTCTACAGGCGTAACCTATGGCGAGAACTACGAAAAGGCAGGCATCAGCAGACAGTCCTATACACAGGTTCAGCTGGTAAACTCCTTAAGAAACAAGCTTTTCGACAAGTACTATGAAGAAAACGGTATCACTCCTACAGATCAGAAGGATATCGACGTATACTTCAAGGATAATTACGGACGTTTTGAAATCATTCAGGTTGCACTGAAGGATGCAAAGGGCGAAGCAATAGATACAGAGCAGGGCAAGGCTGATAAGCTCAAGCAGGCTGAAGGCTACCTTGACAGACTCTTAAAGGGTGAAGAATACGATACAGTATTCCACGATTACGAAAAGTACCTTGAGGAACAGGAAAAGCTCGCCAAGGAAGAAGAGGAAAAGAACAACAGCAATGCTTCTTCAACAACTACAAGCAGTAAGACGGAAAGCAGTGAAATTGAGGTAGACGATACCACAAGCAGCGGCTCTTCCGAAGAAGAGGAAGAGGATCACGATCACGACTTCCTTTTAAACAAGGCTGATACCTCCCCCAGCGAAGCCTTCATCAAGTGGGCGTTTGAGCTGAAGGAGAACGAAGGTAAGATCTACAAGGATTCTACAGTATATTACGTAGTTGTAAGAAGACCTATCGAAGAGCGTAAGGACTGGCAGGAAGAATACAGAAGCGACCTTCTCCACGAAATGAAGGACGGCGAATTCAACGAAAAGCTCAACGAGTTCGCAAAGGATTACAAGGTAGATTTCTCCCAGAGCGCACTTGACGCTTACAAGCCTGACAAGATCAAGAGATAAGTAAATAAAGCGGTCAACGGTTAATTTCGCTGACCGCTTTTTGTGCTGTAATAAATAAAGGAATTTTAGCAATGATAGTTTTAAGCGGTAACAATATAACGGTGGAATTCGGGGGAGAGGTGCTTTTCTCCGATGCCTGCTTCCGCCTTGAAAATGACGGAAGAGCGGGACTCGTCGGTGTAAACGGATGCGGCAAGACCACACTTTTCAAGGTGATAAACGGCGAATGCGAAGCGGCAGAGGGTAATATAAATAAAACCGCCGGCGTAAAAATAGGATATATGGAGCAGTACATTATCCGTAATGAGAATATGACTCTCTACGAGGAGGTACTGGAGATATTCCGCCCCCTTATCGATATGGAGCAGGAGCTTTACGAAATCGGGGTAGCTATTGATTCGGGAGATCACAGCGAAAAGACTCTGCAAAGGCAGATGCACCTGAACGAAAAATTTCAACAGGAGGGAGGACTTGTCTACAAGTCCAAAACTACCTCTGCACTTCTCGGTCTTGGCTTTGACAAGGAGATGCTTTCCCGCCCCATAAGCGTATTATCAGGCGGTCAGAAGAGCAAGGCACAACTGGCGAAGCTCCTTTTATCCGACAGTAACGTATTACTCCTTGACGAGCCGACAAACCACCTGGATATAAAGGCGTGCGAATGGCTGGAAAAATTCCTTTTCGAGTATAAGGGTGCTTATATCGTTATCTCCCACGACAGATATTTTCTTGACAAGGTGACAAATATCACCTATGAAATGGAAAACGGCAGACTTCACGAATATAAGGGAAATTATTCCCGCTTTCTTGAGCTTAAGGCAGAAGCAAGACTGGCTCAACAACGCCAGTACGATAAGACGATGAAGGAAATTCACCGCATAGAAGGAATCATCGAGCAACAGAGAAGCTGGAAGGTAGAGCATAACTATATTACCGCCTTTTCAAAGCAGAAGCAGGTGGACAGACTCAAGGAAACCCTTGACAAGCCCGAGGACGCTCCCGAGGAGCTTCGCTTCCGCTTAAGATGTAAGGAGGGCGGCGGCAACGACGTGCTGATGGCAGAAAAGCTCTGCAAGTCCTTTGATGGAGAAAAGCTCTTTTCATCGGTGGATCTTGATATAAAGAAGAACGAAAGAGTATTTATATTAGGCGAAAACGGATGCGGTAAGACCACCCTTTTAAAGATACTGACAGGTCAGCTTCCTGCTGATTTCGGTACCTACCGTTACGGAAGTGAAATAGAATGGGGATATTACGATCAGTCCCAGAGCAGTCTGACTCCCACAAAGACCGTACTTGACGAGTTGTGGGATGATTTCCCCCGTATGACGCAGACCGAGGTCAGAACGGCTCTCGGCTCCTTTATGTTCCACGGCGATGACGTTTTCAAATTGATCGGTAATTTAAGTGGTGGCGAAAAGGCGAGGATATCCCTGTTAAAGCTGATGCTGAGGGGCGGAAATCTTCTGTTTCTCGACGAGCCGACAAACCATCTTGATATCCATTCGAGAGAGGCTCTGGAGAAGGCTTTATCCGAATACGGCGGAACTCTTGTGGTGGTTTCCCACGACAGATATCTCATCAATAAGCTGGCAAGCAGAATAATATTGCTTAAACCTGACGGCATAGTTAAGGTTAACGGAAACTACGATACCTACGTAGCGCTTACCGAAGCCGAGGAGGAAAAGCCTGTCGTAAAGCAGGAGGAAAAGAAGCCTAACGATTATAAGCTCCGCAAGGAGAGAGAAAGCAATATCAGAAAGCTGAAAACCGCTCTTTCCCGCACGGAGAAGGAGATAGAGGAAACGGAGCAGAGGATAGAGGAGGCTACAGAGCTTTTGTCCTCACCCGAATATTCTTCCGACTATGAGAAGGCTATGAAGCTGTCCTTGGAAATAGAGGAGCTTAAGCAGAAGGAAGAAGAGTTGACGGCAAGATGGATGGAAATATCCGAGGAGCTGGAGTCGGCAGAGTAAATATCTTGTTTATTAAGTAATTAATGAAATAATTAGCTAATAAAATTTCACGAATTTTATTGTGCAATTTTAACAATCTTTTCAAAAAGGCTAAAAACGATTACATTTCACAGGTCGGAAAATTCCTTGTAACTGGAAATCGTTTACACAGAAAATAGAATTTTTTGCGACAAAAATCGCAAGATATTGTGTTAACTGAATATTAACTTGACTTTTTTTACAAAAATCAGACCTTGATTTTGTCAAAATTGCCGAAGAGGTTTTTGTTAGAAAACACACATATTTAAGAGAGTGAACATTGGTGAAAACTACCTTGTTTTTCTTGACAGTCGAGCGAAAATTTGTTATAATTAGTGTGTTATAGACTCTTTATGCGTTTTGTGTATTTCATCTAAAAGCAATATGAATATACCGAAATAAATCGGGTGATATTGTACATATTGCTTAAATGCACGGGACATAGGAACAGCCTTGCCGCTTTTTGCGACAAGAACGGACAAGAGGAATTTTTACATATGGAAACGATTTTAAAAGCGGTCAATATCACACGCAGTTTTAAAATCAACGATAAGACTACTGTTCATGCCTTAAAGGACATCAATCTCGAGGTAGAAAAGAACAAGCTGGTGGTTTTAAGAGGTCGTTCAGGCTCGGGTAAGACCACGCTTATAAACATCCTAGGAGCATTGGACCGCCCCACCTCGGGCGAGGTTATCTTTGACGGAAAGACCATCACGGGACTTTCCGACGTAGGTATGGATAAGCTGAGAAGAAAGGAAATGTCCTTTGTATTCCAGTCGGTAGCGCTTATCCCGACAATGACTGCGTACGAAAACGTTGAGTTTGCAATGAGACTTACCGGCGCACCCTACTCCGAAAGAGTAAAGAGAGCGAAGGAATGTCTTATCAGAGTCGGACTTGAAAAGAGAATGCACCACAGACCGGGCGAGCTTTCAGGCGGTGAGCAGCAGAGAGTTGCCATAGCGAGAGCTATTGCAAACAAGCCGAAGCTGATCTTTGCGGATGAGCCTACGGCGGCGCTGGATACACCCACGGGACTTGCGGTAATGAATCTCTTCAAGGAGCTTGTACGCTCTGACGGACTCACGATAGTAATGACGACACACGATACGGCAATGATGGATCTGTGCGATGTTGTTTACACCCTTGACGACGGCGTTATAACCGACGTAAAGGTAAACGAAGAGGAAGGCTGATAAGGTTTTCCCGATAAAAAGTAATCGTTATCTCACAACAACACACAGATGCAGAAAGGAAGGTATCGTATGCCACAAAGAGTAATGCTTGCACCACCCGAAAACGTAATGGTGCAATGCGAAAATTTAGTTAAGATCTACAAGACGACGGACGTTGAAGTAATGGCTCTGCAGGGACTTGACCTTACGGTTGAACGAGGCGAGCTTATGGGCATAGTAGGTGCCAGCGGTAGTGGTAAATCCACCCTTCTCAATATGCTGGGCGCCCTTGATAAGCCTTCGGCGGGCAGTCTTTATGTAGATGGAAAGGATCTTCTGAAATTCGATGAAGAGGATCTGATAAAATACAAGAGAGAAACGGTAGGCTTCGTATGGCAGAACAACGCCAGAAACCTTATTCCGTATCTGTCGGCTATTCAGAACGTCGAAATGCCCCTGCTTTTATCGGGACATAAAAATCGACACGAGAGAGCGACGGAGCTTCTCGAAATGGTAGGACTCGGAGCAAGAAAGAACTCCCTTTTAGGACAGCTTTCAGGCGGTGAGCAACAGCGAGTTGCCATAGCCATTGCTCTTTCCAATAATCCAAGCCTGTTGCTTGCCGACGAGCCTACGGGTGCCGTAGACACCAAGACAGCGGCAATGGTGCTGGACGTGTTCAGAGATCTGAACAGACAGATGGGCGTTACGATAATCATCGTAACCCACGACACAAATCTTTCAAAGTCCATCGACCGAGTGGATGCGATAAGAGATGGCAGAACCTCCAGCGAAATGCTGAGAAGACCTGCTGCAAACCTCTCCTTCGACGAGCTGCAGAAGATGAACGAACAGCAGCGTGCCGAACACGAGGCTCTGATGAAAGCGAAGAGCGAACAGGAAGAGCTGGTCGTTATCGACCGTGCAGGCAGACTGCAGATTCCCAAAGAATATCTTGAAGCCCTTGGTATCAGGGGCGGAGATAAGGTGAGGGTAGAGCTGGAGGACGGAAGAATCTCCGTTTACAACTCCGACTTCAACCAGCGCCGATAAATATCCTTAATAGGTCGAATATTCTTCGATTAAGCATAAAAAGTAATTTTTCAGAAAGGTGGATTTAACTGTGGCAATCAGAACGAGCAGGACGAAACGAATAATCGCAGGAATGCTTTCAGCGACAACTATCATGTCATCGGTTATCATTTCAGTTCCCGCGGCAAGTGCAGAAGAAACACAGTCCGGCACTACAACAACAGGCTCATCGGTGTCCTCTATCGAAATAGCAGGTATCGATGGCAAGTACAGCAAGTACTACAATGATTATCTGAATCAGGGCGTTAAAAAGCCTGATAAGGAAATCACCATCTATGCGTCCGACTATACAGGCGGCTCAATAGACGGAGAAGCATTCCAGAAGGGAGCAACAGACGAGGCTATCACAAATGCGGTAGAAACCATCAAGGATAGCAACGGCTTCCAGAATCTCAAGAACTTTTTAGCAGAAAATACAGAGCTTGAAACAAGCAAGTATGAAACTATCAAGTGGAAGGACGATAAGCTCACACTTACCTACAAGTTTACGGTAGCAGAAACAGGTCTTTACAATTTAGAGGCTATCTACTATCCCATTTCAGGTAAGGAAACCTCCAATACCGTACTTGATATCGGTCTTAAGCTTGACGGCGAATATCCCTTCACAGCGGCAAAGGACTTAACCCTCGACCGTTACTGGAAGGATGAATCCGAAATCAAGCGTGACGGTAAGGACAACGACCTCCGCCCCGGTCAGATTACCTATGACTGCTGGGTAAAGTATCCTATCAAGGATAAGGAAGGTCTTTACAACGATCCTTATTTCTTCTATCTTGAAAAGGGCGAGCACACTCTTGAAATCGAAGGCATCAGAACCTATGGTGTTTTCCACTCCTTCACCTTCAAGAACTATGACGAGCTTCCCTCCTACGAAAGCATCAAGCCTTCTGAAGAAGACATCCAGAATACACCTGCTCTTACATCCAAGAACGAAGAACTCGGTTCAAACACCATCTTCCTTCAGGCTGAAGAGCCTCTGTACAAAACAGCATCCACTCTTTATGCTACATACGACAGAACAACATATATGACAAATCCCAGCCATCCTACAAAGCAGAGATACAACACAGTAGGTCAGGCTACCTGGAATAAGTCAACACAGGCAATCACATACAGCTTCAAGGTTGAAAATGACGGTTATTACCGCTTCAACTTCAAGGCAAGACAGAATCAGATGCGTGGCTTCTTCTCCAACAGAAGAATCTACATCGACGGCAAGGTTCCCTGCAAGGAGCTTGATGACGTACAGTTCGTATACTCACCCGACTGGCAGGCAGTAACTCCCAAGGATGAGGCAGGCAACGACATCTACCTCTTCTTAAAGGCAGGCGTTGAGCACACCATCACAATGGAAGCCATCCCCGGCTCTATCGGTGCGGTTATGCAGAGACTTGACGACCTGGTATTAGAGCTTAACCAGTACTATAGAAGAATACTCATGATCACAGGTCCTAAGCCTGATGAATTCAACGACTACTTCGTAGAAAAGAAGATCCCCGATCTTATCCCCGCCTTTGAAAGAATCGTAAAGAGCCTCCGTGCAGAGAAGGAAGGCATCGAAAAGCTCACAAAGAAGGGCTCCGAAGCCGCTGCTCTTGAAACAATGGCTATTTACCTTGAAAAATGTATCAAGGATAAGGAAGATATTCCGATAATGGCGGCAAGCATCAAGGATAGTATCTCCTCCGTATCTGCCTGGATGCGTGACTACAGAGATCAGCCCTTAGAGCTTGACTACCTCGAAATCGCAACCTGCCACGAGAGCTTCTCCGCTCCTCAGGGCAATTTCTTCAGCGAATTCTTATTCGGCTTCAACTCCTTCATCGGTTCATTCTTTGAAGACTACACAGTTCTTTCCGACTCCAGTGCTACCTCACTTGACGTATGGGTATCCCTCGCACGTGACCAGGCAACAGTAGTTAAGAACCTGGTTGACAACAAGTTCAACTCCAACCCCAAATTCAATGGCACACAGGCTTCTATCAACCTTGTACAAGGCTCTATCCTCGAAGCTACTCTCGCAGGTAAGGGACCCGAAATCGCCCTCTTCATCGGCGGTGACTTCCCCATTCAGCTTGCGGCAAGAGGACTTCTCGTAGACGTAACACAGTTCAAGGACTATGAAGAAGTAACAAAGAGATTTGCGGATGACGCAATGACACTTTATGAATACAACGACGGTACAAAGACAGGCGTATACGGACTTCCTGTTTCACAGAACTTCCCGATGCTGTTCTACCGTACCGACGTTCTCGAAGAGCTTGGCTTTGAAGGACCTCCGAAAACCTGGGATGAGCTTATCGAAATGCTCCCCACACTTCAGAGAAAGTACCTCGACGTAGGTCTTATCCTTCCCCAGAACATCTCTTCCAACACCTTTGACTTAGGTAACACCTTTGTAATGCTTATGCTTCAGTCCGGTCAGGATCTTTACAACGAAGACCTTTACACGACCGACTACAGCCAGATAAAGACATCAGACATCAAGAGTCTGAATCTTACAAACTTTATGACTCAGGATTCTATCAAGGTATTTGAAAAGTGGACAAAGTTCTACACAGTATTCAGCTTTGATCAGACCTTCGACGCATTCTCAAGATTCAGAACAGGCGAAATGCCTCTCGTAATTCAGGCATATACGTTCTATAACCAGTTATCAGTTGCCGCACCCGAAATCAAGGGTCTTTGGGACTTCACAGTAGTTCCCGGCACAGTAAGAGCTGACGGTACAATAAGCCACGCAGCAAACTCTGCAGGCGCAGGCGCAGTTATCTTCAATAAGGTTTCCAATCAGGCAGCTGCCTGGGAATTTGTTAAGTGGTTTACCGAAACAGATACTCAGATAGACTACGGTAAGCAGATCGAAGCACTTATGGGTCCTATGGGACGTTTCGATACCGCTAACGTAGACGCTCTCGACCAGCTTCCCTGGTCAACAGAGGAATACGAAAAGATAAGCACTCAGCAGGCTGAGCTTCGTGAAGTACCGATCATTCCCGCTTCATACGCAGTAACAAGACACGTTAACAACGCATTCAGAATGGTAGTTAACGACGCAGGAAATCCCAGATACACTCTTATGAGCTACAACGATCAGATCAAGTCTGAAATCGTTCGTAAGTATCAGGAGCTTTCCAGCATGAAGTAAAATACTGATTTTAAAACGGAGAAGAGGGGACTCCCCTCTCTCCTATAAATACTGAGGAGGTTATCGGTTTGTTCAACAAAGATAAATCGCAGTATATCGAAGATAATAAGTTCAGATATACTCTGCGTGAGATGAAGAAGAACAGCAGCGTTTATCTGCTGATGGCACCTTACTTTATTCTCTTTACAATATTCACAGTTATACCGGTTATACTCGCTTTGCCTATGGGCTTTACGAATTTTAACATGGTACAGTTCCCACAGTTTGTAGGACTTAACAATTTCTATGCACTTATCCTTGAGGACGAGGTATTCTTAACAGCTATCCAGAACACTCTGGTATTCGCTATTATCACAGGTCCTTTAAGTTATGTACTCTGCTTTATCCTCGCGTGGCTCATCAACGAAATGCCCAGAGCGTTAAAGACAGTATTCACATTCATTTTCTATGCACCCACTCTTGCAGGTAACATCTACACCACATGGCAGCTCATCTTCTCAGGTGACACCTACGGTATCGCAAACTCTTATCTGCTTGACTTAGGTATCATCAACAGTGCTCGTCAGTGGCTGACAGACGCTAACTACATCATGGGTGTAGTTATTATAGTACAGCTCTGGATTTCACTGGGTGCAGGCTTCCTTGCTCTTCGTGCAGGTCTTCAGGGTATCCCCAAGGACAGATACGAGGCAGGTGCTATCGAAGGTATCAAGAACCGCACACAGCAGCTTCTGCTCGTTACAGTACCCGCTATGGGTCCCCAGCTCCTGTTCGCAGCGGTTATGCAGATTACAGCATCCTTCACAGCAGGTGACGTTGGCCGTTTCTTAACAGCCTTCCCGAGTACAGACTACGCAGCACACACAATTATGACTCACGCCTTCGACTACGGTTCAATCCGTTACGAAATGGGTTATTCATCAGCAATATGCTTCGTACTGTTCGCAGTAATGCTTCTTGCCAACTGGGCCATCAAAAAGCTCCTGGGCAAGTATCTCGACTAATCCGGAGAACGTAAGAACACGTTTTTCAAGAAAGGAAGGAAGTTATGAAAATAGCTAAGAAGGGAAGAAAAAGATACGGCGGCTCCCTCGGCGGCGATATATTCATATTCGTTCTGCTGACTCTGCTCGGTCTTTTCATGCTTTTCCCTATTTATCTCTCAATTATACAGTCGTTAAATCCGGTTGAAGAAATATTACTCTTCCCGCCACGTCTGTACGTATCAAATATCACAGATCAGAACTTCGCAGACCTGCTCGCTACGGCGTCAAACATGTGGGTTCCATTCTCAAGATATATCTTCAACTCTGTATTCGTATCAGTAGTTGTAACAGTTACACAGCTGCTCTTTGCGTCATCTGCGGCTTATGCCTTAGCAAAGGTTAAGTTCCCCGGCGTAAAGGCGATGAACAAGATTATCGAAACAGCTCTGCTGTTTACATCCACTGTAACCTACATCATGCAGTACATGGTAATGGCAACACTCGGTATGATCGATACATACTTCGCTATTATCCTCCCCTTTATCGCAACACCTATGGGACTCTTCCTCATGCGTCAGTTCATGGGACAGATACCCGACAGTATGATAGAGGCTGCAAAGCTGGATGGTGCAAGCCACATCAGAATCTGCTGGCAGGTTGTAATGCCCAACGTTAAGCCCGCTTGGCTTACACTTCTTATCTTCGCATTCCAGGGTGCTTGGCAGATCACAGGTTATTCATTTATCTATAATGAGGCATTAAAACCCATTCCGACCGTTATGCAGCAGATAAGTGCAGCAGGTATCGCCCGTGCGGGTGTAGCTGCCGCCGCAGTTGTAATTACGATGCTGCCTCCTATGATAGTATTCTTATTCTGTCAGAGCAGCGTTATGGAAACAATGGCTCACAGCGGTCTTAAGGATTAATTTGCTTTTAAATTATACAGAAAGGATGATTTTAGTGCCAAAGATGAAGAAAATTGCTACAGCAGTTGTTTCATTTGTATTGGCGGCTTGCACTCTGGCAACTACAGCCTTCGCAGACCAGCCTTATGAAGGCTATAACTACGACTGGTGGGGCGATCCCGTTCCTTCCCAGACAGGCTACGTAGTAGACAGAGTAATCACAGGTCTTGATTTCAAGACAGGTGAACGCTACAATACCGAAGCACAGCTTAAGGAAATTGCTTCCGAGCATAATAAACAGTATTTTGCTTCACAGCAGGAAATTGACGATTATAAGGCAAAGCTTGCTGTATATCAGGCTTATGAAGATAAGCTGAATGAGTACGAAAAGTATGAAAAGGCTCTTGATAAATACAACACTTACCTTGAAAAACTCGCTGCCTATGAGCAGTATCAGAAGGATTTAGCTGATTATGAGGCTAATCCCGACGGTAAGGAAAAGCCCAAGAAGGTTTCAAAGCCCAAGGAGGTTGAAAAGCCTGCCGAGGTTCAGAAGCCCGAGCCTGTAGAAGAGGTTAAGGAGCTGAAGGATGGCGATATCCTTATGAAGAATATCGATCTTAAATCCTTCAACGAGCCCTCCGACCTTTTCATTGACAGAGAAACACAGAACCTTTACATAGTAGACAGCGGTAACAACAGAATTCTTATTACCGACGTAAACTACGAAAAGGAAGTAATAGTTCTCGACTACTTCTACAATCCCAAGAAGGATAAGTACGAAACTCTCAACAATCCTCACGGTATCTTTGTCCGTCACGTAAGAGATGAAGCAAAGGACGCAGATACGACAATGCTCTACATCGCAGACTACGATAACAACCGTGTTCTCGGTGTATATGAAGATGGTACTGTATTCCAGGAGTTTACAAAGCCCTCCTCCGAATTCTATGAGGATAAGGTAACCTTCCAGCCCAACAAGGTAGTTGTTGACGTGGCAGGTAACGTATACGTAAACATCAAGTCCATCACAACCGGTGCGGTTATGTTCGCACCCGACGGTAGCTTCAGTAACTACTTCGGTGCTAACCGTGTTGAACAGACAGCACAGGCTATCGCCAACAAGTTCTGGAAGACCATTTTAGACCGTGAAGCTGCCGCAGAATTCATTCAGGCAGTTCCTATGGAATTCTCAAACTTCGACATTGACGACGAAGGCTTTATCTACACAGTAACAGAATCAAAGTCAGCTACTACAGACGTATTCAAGAAGATGAACCCTGCAGGTGAGAACATCCTCATCAACTTAGGCTTCTCCGATTACATCTACGGCGATATGATTTCTTACTACTGGAAGGGCGAAACCTTCGGCTCACAGATCAACGACGTTGACATCGACGAGGATGGTACGATCAGACTTCTCGACTTCGGCAACGGCAGAATCTTTGAGTACACAGACGAATGCGACCTGCTGTTCATCTACGGCGGTAAGGGTAACCAGAAGGGCTTATTCACGTCAGTAAGAGCTATCGAAGCATACAACAACGTGGTATACGTTCTTGACTCCCGTAAGGCTTCCATCACAACCTTCAAGCGTACAGAGTTCGGTGACATCGTTCACGAGGCTATGGCATTATACACAGAAGGTAAGTACGAAGAAGCACGTGAGCCCTGGAATGAAGTATTAAGCCGTGACTCAAACTACTGGTTTGCATATATCGGTCTTGGTAATGCAGAGTTATCCCAGGGTAACTATAAGGAAGCTATGGACTACTTCTACCGCAACAGCCGTCCCGGCTACAACAGAGCGTTCAAGCAGTTCCGTATGCAGTTTATCCGTGACAACTTCAACCTGTTTATGATAATCATCGCAGTTGTAATTGTTCTCGGTATCGTAATAAGTCAGCTCCTCAAAATGAGGAAGAAAAAGAAAGCGGGAGGTAAATAAATATGAGATTTGATTTAGATATGCCCGCTTGGAAATGGCCCTTCTACGTTGCAAGACACCCCTTCGAAGGCTTTGAAGATCTTCGTTGGAAGAAGGCATACTCCATGAGAGTATCCCTGGTTATCGTACTGTGCTTCTTTATCATCACAGTATGCCAGCAGGTTATGACAGGCTTCTTATTCAACACAAGCTACGTAAAGGTATTCAATATAGTACCTCTTCTCGTACAGACAATCGTTCTGTTCTTTACCTGGGTTATAGGTAACTGGTCACTCTGTACCTTATTCGACGGTGAAGGTTCAATGAAGAACATCTGCTGCATAAGTGCATATGCCCTTGTTCCTTACCTCATCACCCAGATAGTTGTAATCATCGCAAGTAACGTACTGTTAATGAATGAAAGCGCATTCATTCTGTTCTTCCAGTACTTCGGTATTGTATGGAGCGTTGTGCTGATGATTTCAGGTATGAAGACTGTTCACCAGTATTCAGTACCCAAAACTCTTGCCGCTATGTTCTTTACAGTGCTGGCAATGGTAATCATACTCTTCCTGCTCGTACTCTTAATGAGCCTTTTCCAGCAGGTTTACGTATTCGGTTTCTCTATCTATACAGAGCTTATGTATAGATTCAGTATTTAGTCGGAGGTGTTAAAATGGTAAAATTAAAAAATAAAATTTTAGCTGTTTTACTCACAGCCGCTATGGTAATGTCCATGAGCTCCGTTGTTGCCTGGTCTGATGAAGCACCCGCAACAGACGATACAGTTCAGACAGAAACTACTGATGACGCAAACGGCGATAATGAAGAGGCTGACGACGATTCCGACGATAAGGGAAGCGCCACAGTTCTCACAACAGAGCAGGGACTCGCAAAGATGACAAAATACGCTGAAAACAGTGATTTTGCACTTTACGTAAACGATGATGACACTACCTTCGCAGTACAGTCCAAGAAGGATAACTACGTATGGTGGAGCTCACCTCTCAACGTAGAGAACGATCCCATTGCAAAGCCTGCCCAGCGCAGAAATATGATTTCACCCTTCTATATTGAATACGGTGATATCAAGACACACCACAGCCAGAAGATGAGCGCATACGACGCAAGTATCGATGCAAAGGATTTCAAAATCAGCAAGATTGATAACGGTGTAAGAATCGACTATCACATCGAAAAGATTGCAACAACAATTCCTATGACCATCGTGCTTGAAAAGGATAACGTCAACGTATCCATCTTAAGCGAGGAAATCATAGAGCCTCCTGTAACAGACGTATCAGGAGAATGCATCCTCACAATCGGTCTTGCACAGTTCTTCGGAGCAGGCAGCCTTGAGGATGAAGGCTATATGATCGTTCCCGACGGCTCAGGTGCAATCATCAACTACAACAACCAGCGTATTCTTTCAAGAGAATATTCCGCTGACGTATACGGCCGTGACACTTCCGTAACACTCTTCAAGCGTACGGCAAAGGCAGAGCAGGTTTACCTCCCCGTTCTCGGCTCTATCGCATTCGGTGACGGTGTAAACCACGGCTTTATGGCAATCTGTGAATCAGGTGATACCTGCGCATCCGTAAATGCGTCTGTATCCGATCAGAATGCGACAGGCTACAACACCTGCTGGTTCCAGTTCCAGGTAAGAACAGAAGATACCTACTACATGGGCGACCGTCAGCTTACAGTATTTGAGGCAGGCGAGATCAAGCAGCCTACACTTTCAGTAGCTTACTATCCCATGACAGATAAGGATCTTTCCTACGTAGACGTAGCAGAACGCTACAGACAGTACCTTATGGAAGAAAAGGGACTTCAGGAAAAGAAGGACAAGATCAGCTCCAGCTACTATCTTAACGTATTCGGTGGTACTGTAAAGGCGCAGTCCGTTGCAGGCTTCCCCTTAAACCTTGAAACTGCCGCTACAACCTACGAGCAGGCACAGGATATCATGAAGCAGCTCGCAGAGCTCGGCGTTGACGACATCAAGCTCTCCTACAGCGAATTCAATACTGCAGGTATCAAGGGACTTATCAGCGCAGGTGTTGATTATTCAGGCACACTCGGTGGTAAGAACAACTTCAAGAATCTCCAGTCTTACGTTGAAAGCGTAAATGGTCAGATATTCCCCAGCGTTGGCATTACATATATGAAGGACTCCGGCAACGGCTACTCCTACTCACTCAATGCCTGCAAGCAGACAACAAAGGCTTATGCAACAGTTAACAACTGGGATATCGCCTTTGGTATTCCTCACCAGGTAAGACTTGTTACCAAGACAACACTTTCTCCTTACTACTGGCCCGATCTTTTCAGAAAGCTCAGAGAATCCTTTAGTAACGAGGGTATCAAGACTATCTGCATCGGTGATGCAACAACACTCCTTTACAGCGACTTCAGCCGTGGTAACTACACAAGATACGATTCTATGTTAGAGATCTTAGACGGCTTAAAGAAGTTCAACGAAGCAGGATTTTCAATTTTAGCTGATGGTGCAAACGCTTACGCACTTCCTTACGTAGATTACGTAACAGGCGTGCCGCTGACCTCCAGCAACTTCGATATCTTCGACTACGATATCCCCTTCTATTCACTTGTAATCCACGGCGTTGTTCCTTATACAACAAAGGCTATCAATGCAAGTGCAAATGCAACAGATACTATCATGTTATCACTCGCTACAGCAACACCTGTAAACTATGACATGATGTACACAAACCCCAACAAGTTCACAGACAGTGACTACGAAACTCTGTTCTATTCCAACTACAAGGGCTGGATCGAACCTTCTGCAAATGCATACAAGCTCTATAAGGAGAACTTCTCCGATCTTACAAACCAGAAGATCACAAACTACGAGCGCATTTCAGGTGACGTTACAAAGACAACCTTTGAAGACGGAACAACAGTTACTGTAGATACAAGAAATCTTACAGTAAACATCAACGGCAAGGATATCGACCTTGCAAACTACGGATTGAAAGGAGATAAATAATAATGAGCGAATCAAATTTCAATCAGAACGAAGAATTAAACGAGCTTAAGAACGAAGCCGCAGAAGCTGTAGAAAATACAGAAGAAGCAGTTTCCGAAGCTGCTGAAGAGGTCGCCGGAGCTACTGAAGAGGTAGCAAAGGCGGCTGAAGAAGCAGCAGAAGAGGTGGCAGAAGCAGCAGAAGATGCGGCAGAGGCAGCAGAAGAGGCGGCAGAAGCCGTAGAAGAAGCTGCAGAAGATAAGCCCGCAAAGAAAAAGGCAGTACATATGACTGCTTCAGCGGCAGCGCTCAACGCCGAGGGCGAAGAGGTGGACATCCGCCGCAGACAACCCAAGAAGGAAGTAAAGATCAAGAAGACCCGCATTTCCTATGAAAGAAAGAAGGGACTTTACGGTTACGGCTTTATCGCAATCTGGATTATCGGCGTAATCTATATGTTCATTATTCCTCTTGCACAGTCCTTATGGTACTCAATGTGCCACACAGAGCTTGTTACCGATAAGGCAATGGCTTTAGAATACGGAATGAATTCCGTTGGTATCTATACCGAATGGAACAATTTCGCAAACTATCAGGAAGCATTATTCAGAAACACAAAGTTCCTGCCCGCTCTTACCGAATCTCTCGGTAATATGGCTACACAGGTACCTGTAGTAATGTTATTCTCCCTGTTTATCGCACTTCTCTTAAACCAGAAGTTCAGAGGCAGAACACTTGCCCGTGCGGTATTCTTCCTCCCCGTACTCGTTGCAACCGGTCCTGTTATCGCAGTTATCCGTGGTGATATCTCGACAAACGGTGTATCAGGTGCAGAACAGTTCAGCGCTTTATTCCAGACGGACCTGGTTGACGAGCTGTTATCCTTCCTCGGTATCTATAACCTGAGTGAAGAGCTGACCACCTTCATCGAAACCATCACGTCTGATATCTTCAACCTTATCTGGGCGGCAGGTATCCAGATCCTGATATTCCTTGCAGCACTCCAGCAGATTCCTACTTCCGCAAAGGAAGCGGCTTCTATGGAAGGTGCAACAGGCTGGGAATTCTTCTGGAAGATAACCTTCCCGATGATAAGCCCGATGATTCTGGCAAACCTCATTTACACGGTTATCGATACTTTCGTAGATTCCGAAAACCCTGTAATGGAAATCGTTATGACTCAGTCAAGAGAGCTTAACTACGGTCTGTCAGCGGCTATGGCGTGGATCTACTTCGCAATAGTTGCAGTAGCACTTGGTATTATCGTTCTTATCGTATCCAAGTTCGTATTCTATGAAAATGATTAAGGAGGTGTAGTTGTGAGCGAAAAAGATTTAAACATGAATAATGATTCCTTCGATGATTTACTCGTTGATAATAACGCCGCATCTGCACCCGTAGATGAAGCATCAGCAGAAGCTATCGGCGAAGCAATTGCCGAAATCAACGAAGAAGCGAAAGAGGAAACAAAGTCCATCGCTTCCGTATCTGCTGAGGAGCTTCAGTCAGGCGTTACTCCTATCGAGCGCAAGCAGTCACGTAAGGAAAAGAGATTAGAAAAGAAGCAGGCTAAGGAAGCAAAGAATATCTACCACGTAAGCAACTGGCAGATTATCAAGAACTACCGCACCTACAACAAGCAGGAAAGAGCGCACTACAGATACATTTTCGGCAGAAGAATCGCTGAAAAGGTATGGCCTGTATTCCGTTTCCTCATTCTGTTCGGTCTGGGCTTCGTAATTCTCTATCCTCTGCTTTATATGCTTTCCACATCAATAAGACCTCAGCTCGAAATGACTGACCCTTCAGTTATGTGGATTCCTAAAAACGTCATCTTCTCAAACTTCGTAGACGTATGGCAGGCTATCAAGTTCCCTGAAGTATTACTCAGAACAATTCTCATCAACGTGCTTTGTTCAGTAATCCAGGTTATCACCTGTGGTATCACAGGCTACGGCTTCGCAAGATTCAAGTTCAAGGGCAAGGGACTTATGTTCGGTATCGTTATCTTCCAGATTATCGTTCCCGTACAGGTAGTTCTTATCCCTCTGTACATGCAGTTCAGACTTTTCGACGTATTCGGCTTATTCCAGCTTATCACAGGTGCGCCCCTTAACCTCGTTCAGTCACCCGCTGCACTTTATATGCAGGCATTCTTCTGCAACGGTATCAGAGCAGGCGTGTTCATCCTTCTGTTCAGACAGTTCTTCAGAGGACTCCCCAAGGAGCTCGAGGACGCTGCATACCTGGATGGTTGCGGCCCTGTAAAGACCTTCGTAAAGGTTATGATACCCAACGCAAAGACTTCCTTCTTAACAGTATTCATCTTCTCAATCGTATGGTACTGGAACGACTCTTACGTAACAAGTATGTTCTTCAATGAGCCTTACACAATCGCTATGGAAATCGAAGGTATTGCTACCAAGATGATGATTTACTTCACCGGCGAAACAAACGGTATGGCTTCCGACTATCTGGTATGGATCGAAGCAGGCTGTCTGCTCTCCCTCTTACCGATACTCATTATGTACATCTTCTTACAGAAGCAGTTCGTAGAAGGTGTTGAGCGTTCAGGTCTTGTAGGCTAAACACAAATAATAGAAAGAGAGCTCCCAGGAGCTCTCTTCAGTGTGTAGACAAAGTCATTTGTCTACACACTGTCAGACGATGAAAAACGCACGCAGACGAGGAAACTGACGTCGTCGGCGTACGATGGTACGTTAGACGTCAGTTGACGAAGTAAGCAAAAATGCTTTAGGGGAGCCGTTTGCGGCTCCCCTAAACTTTTATAATGAAATTTTCGTTTAAAAGATAAAGCTATTACAAAACGCTTGCATTTTTGCGGTGCGTGAGTTTGTCTTCATTCTGAAGAGAGCTTCCAGGAGTTCTCTCTTTTTTGTTTTATAAAGTACTTTTTATAGTACAAAGAATATGCTATAATATAATAAAGAGATACAGCCCGAAATCAGAAGGAGGATAAATTTATGACCTGGGAAGAATTTTATGACGTATGCTTTTCCTTATCCGAGGAAACGGTAAAGGAGTGTATTCCTTTGATCAAGGATATAGGGCCGAGTGAGGAGCTGGTTGATGCAGTAACCTCCTTTATCGATTCCGATCTAAAGGTAATGCTTGTTACAAAGGCACTTGATATGCGTGTGGGCTTTACCCATGAGGATTTTATGAATCTGGAGGGTGAGTTACCCGACGAAGTATACGGAAGGCTTGCAAAGGAATCAGGCTTCTGTGCGGAATGCCCGTCTTTAAACCCGAAGGGTGTATCCTGGGATATGCTTTATGAGGGATATCACGCCTTATACGATTCTACGATAAGGGAATACGTTATCGCCCTCAGGGAAGTCGGAGCAAGCGACGAGGTGGTCGAGGTGGTAAAGTATCTTACCGACGACGACACGAAAAATATGCTGATCGAAAAGGCTCTTTATCTTGGCGTGAAATTCACCCACGAGGATTTTATGAATCTTGAATTTGAACTGTCCGACGAGCTTTATGAGAGGATTGCACGAGAGCGCGGCTACTGTGCAGAATGCCCCGAATTTAATCCGAAGTATTTTACCTGGGAGGATTTTTACGTGAATTGCTACGATCTTCCCGATAAGATTATAGAAGCGTCTATACCACGGATAACCGAATTCGGTCCGTCGGATGAAATTGTTGAAGTATTTCTTGAAATCGATAACAAGAAGCTGAAGGGCTTACTTATAAAGCAGGCGGTTGAACGTGGAGTGAAATTCACACCCGACCAGGTCGAAGAGATGGGTATAAGCAAGCGGGAATCAGGCTTCTGGGAGGCTGTAGCCGGAGTAGTGGCGGCAAATTACCTGCTTGGTTTAATAGAGCAGTAAGCGTATTAATTAAGAAAACAAATATCACAAAACCGCCTTTTAAGGCGGTTTCAGCGTGTAGACGAAGTCTTGTCTACACGCTGTCAGATGATGAAAAACGCACATCAGCCATTGATTTTGACCTGTTCGGTCAAAATCGTCAACCGCCGTCGTCGGCGTACGAACGGCAAGGATGCCGTAAAGCGAACACCAAAAGTGCATCACGACGATGCACAACAAAGTGTTCGCATAAGGTACGGTAAGCGTCAGTTGACGAAGTAAGCAAAAATGCTTTAGGGAAGCCGTTTTCGGCTTCCCTAAACTTTTTGTATCACATATTTATATGCTCGCAAGATAAGTACAAAATTTTATGCATTTTTGTGGTGCGTGAGCTTGTCTTCAGTCTGAGGAGAGCCTTTGCAGGCTCTCCTGATGACATATTATCACAGCACGATATTTATTTTACTTCCGCCGCTCTTTTCCTTTGTTACGACTATCTGCTTATCTATTCTCGTTTTAAGCTCGTTTACGTGGGAGATTATTCCCACCAGTCTGTTGCCTTCTGCAAGAGAGGAAAGCGCCTTCATAGCGGCGGCGAGTGATTCCTCGTCCAGCGAGCCGAAGCCCTCGTCAACAAACATTGTATCAAGTCTGATTCCGCCAGCAGAGGACTGTATTTCATCGGAAAGACCTAACGCAAGGGAAAGTGACGCCTTGAAGGATTCACCGCCCGATAAGGTTCTTACACTTCTTTCAGTACCGTTATAGTGGTCGATTACGTCCAGCTCAAGACCGCTCTGGCTTTGCTTGTTTCCAGCCTCTTTTCTGCGCTTTAATTCATATTGCCCACCTGACATAATCATAAATCTCGTATTGGCAAGGCTTATGATTCTGTCAAAATAATTCATCTGAATATAGGTTTCAAGGGCAATCTTTTCTCTGCCCTGTATAGTGCCGTTAGCGGTATCGGAAAGCGCCTTTACACAGCTATGCTTTTCTTCCGTTACCTTTATTTCAGATAGCCTTGCCGAAATATTGCTATAGCTTAGCTTATTGGCATTTATGCGGCTGAATATAGTTTTAGAAGTCTCGTCAAGCTCTGACTTTTCAGCTTCAAGCTGATTTTTGCTTTCTCTTTCTTTTTCAAGCCCGATAGCGGCACCATCACCGATACGCTTAAGAATTTCTTCCTTCGCAGACTTTAACGAGGCG
The DNA here is from genome assembly GCA_017408635.1 of Ruminiclostridium sp. Taxonomy (GTDB): domain Bacteria; phylum Bacillota; class Clostridia; order Oscillospirales; family Ruminococcaceae; genus Ruminiclostridium_E. Next base: position 58,708 of record JAFQUH010000006.1, read on the forward strand.
AGCTTTTCCTTGTTCTTGTTCACCTCTTCAGACGTCTTGTCATAGGACTTCTGAATATCCTCCGCCGCTTTTTCAAGAGCGGCGACTTCTTTTTCAGCCGCACTCTTTGTTTCGAAGGTTAGCTTTGCCGTAAGCTCCTCCAGTCTTTCTGAAAGCGATTTATTCTCAAAGGCTTTGGAGCTTACGTCGGCTTTTAATTTTTCAAGTTTTTCGTTTTCTGATTTCAGAGCTTCTTCAAGTCTTGATAAAAGACCTTCTATTTCTCCCTTTCGGAGTATCTTTTTCTGTGCGTCGGAAATCCTTCTGTCAAGCTCCTTCAGCTTTCCTTCTATATCGGATAACTTTTCAGCTATAACGGATTTAGCCTCGTCAAAGGAAATATCCTTTGCAAGCGCTGATATTTCTGTCTTTACAGCGTTCTCTTTTTCGTCGGATATACCCTTCAGCTTGCCCGCTTCTTCTCTTGCATCGTTTGAAGCCTTTTCGGCTTTGCCGAGATTTTTTTCGAGTAAATCAAGCTCTTCCTTTGTAGGCACGTCAACAGGCTTTGTCGCAAGCTGAGGATGTGAAGTAGAGCCGCATACGGGACAGGGCGTATTTTCCTGCAGATTTTCCGCTAAAATGCCTGCCTGCGCTTCAAGATAGCTTCTTCTTTTCAGCTTGTATTCAGCATCCAGCTTTTCGGTAAGCTCCTGCTTTTGTGCATAGACCTTATTAGCGGCAGTAAATTTTTCTCTTGAGCCTTCTGCTTCGTCGATGGAGGAAAGGAGTTTTCTGAATTTTGATTTTTCTTCTTCCTTTTCCTTCTTTTCGTTTTCAGCAATGATTTTTTCTTCGCCTGCTTTTTCGAGAGTCTTACCTTCCTCCGTAAGAGCGGTCTTCTTTTCGGTAAGCTCCTGAATTTTCTTTTCAGCAGTCTTTACAGATTCATCGGCGGATTTAATGAAGGCTTCGTTTTCGCTGAGTTTCTTCTGCTTTTCGGAAAGCTCGTCATAATCGGGCAGAAGCGCCTTTATCTTTGCCGCTTCATCATTAAGCCTTTTAACCTCGGGAAGTCTTTGCTTTTCCGCCTCCAGCCTTTTTGTTAACTCCTTTTCTCTTTGAGCTTCGGCAACGGCTTCGGCTTCGTTCTTCTCTAAATCGACCTTGGCTTTAGCAACGTCCTCGGCCTTGCTTATGCGCTCCTTGACAGCATCCAGCTCCTTCTGGAGCTTTTCTGCCTCTTTCTTGATTTGCTTTTCCTTTTCTTCGTCTTCAGCAATAAGTCTTGCTAAAAGATCTATGGTTTCTTCGGTGGTAAGCATTTCTTTTTTAGCGTTGCAGACCTCCTGATAAAGAGGGCTGTCCTCCTCACAGGCGATGCCGTTTATATACTGCTCGATACTGCTCTTTATCGTATCGTACTCTCTCTTCAGTCTGTTTGCATCCGCCTTCAGTCTTTCCTGAAGCTCGCTGTATCTCTGGGTTTTGAATATCTTCTGGAATATTTTCTTTCTTTCGTCGGTAGATGCCAGCAGCAGCTTCAGAAAATCGCCCTGGGCAATCATTGCAATCTGACTGAACTGATTTCTGTCCACTCCGACAATTTCAGCTATTGCGGTATTGACTTCCTTTTTATTGGTTATTATTTTCTTGTCGGGCATATGCAGTTCGACGCCTGCCTTTTCCGTTGCCATACCCTCTCCACGAGTTTTCGGGCGTTCGTATTCTGGGTTTCTCTTTACGTAATACTGCTTGTCCTTGCAGGTGAAATAAAGCTCTACAAAGGTAGGAGTATCAGGCTCGGCATATTTTGAGCGGAACATGGAAACATCTCTTGTAGCGCCGCTGGGCTCGCCGTAAAGGGCATAGGTGATAGCGTCGAATATAGTGGTTTTTCCTGCTCCCGTATCACCTGTTATAAGATAGAGTCCGCTTTCGCCCAGCTTGTCAAGGTCAACTGTTACCTTGTCTGCATAAGGACCGAAGGCGGATATTATTAATTTGTCAGGTCTCATATTTCACCCTCCCAGATTTCACTTACCAGGTTTTTAATAATCTCCTTCTGAATATCCGACATAGGCTGATTGTTCTGCTTTTCGAAAAATTCGCAGAAATGCTCGTCGGGTGCTTTCTTTTTAACGTTTTCCGCCTTGTCTATGACGTTTTGATTTCTTGTACGGAGATTGTCATAATCCAGCTTCATAAGATTGCGGTATACTATGCGGAGCTTTCCGATAGCGTCAAGTATATCCTCCTCATCCGTCAGAATGATATGTACGTAATCCTCCTGATAGCTTGTACCCTTGTAAAAATCACGGGCTATAAGCTCCTCGTACCTGCCTCTTAATTCTACCATATCACGAAGAGGCTTCAGGGGAACGGTAGTCACGGTAAGATTGCCCTTTTCAGAAAGCTCTGCTACCGTAACGCTCTTTTGATCCTTTGCCTCCGAGAAGGAATATTTTAAGGGCGTACCCGAATATCTGACTCTTTCGCTTTTGCAGTTCTGAGGCTTGTGGATATGACCGAGGGCGGTATAATCAAAGGCGTCAAAAACCGAAACGTCTACGTTATCCGTACCGCCTACGGATATTTCTTCTGATTCCGATCTTTCTGCGCCGGTTACAAACTGATGGGTTATCATAATATTACGCTCTTCGGTATTTATGCAAAGATTATCGATAACCGTTTTCATAGCGTCGGTATAGGATTCTATCTCTCTATCCTCATAGAGCTTGCGCACGTGGGCGGGCTTTACAAAGGGGAGCATCCATATATTTATCTTCCCGTATTTATCTTCAAGTGTGACCGGCTTTATATCTCCGTCGTAGACGGGGGACATATAAATTCTGCTCGCCTGCATAAGTCTGCCGCCGAAGGCGATTCTTTCGGGCGAATCGTGATTGCCGCTTATGACAAAAACATGAAGATTTCTCTTTGATAACTCCACCAGAAAATCATCAAAAAGCGTCACCGCCTCCGCAGAGGGAACGGATTTATCGTACACGTCACCTGCGATAATCACCCCGTCAGGCTTCTGCTGGTCTGTTATATCAAGTATCTGCTTTAGTATGTATTCCTGATCTTCCAGCATAGAAAATTCGTTTACTCTTTTACCTATGTGAAGATCCGATAAATGTATAAATTTCATTTTTACCTCCGTGTGCTTGTTGGTTATATTACTTTATATTATATCATAACCGCAGGTTATGATATAATCGTCCGATCCGCAGGGAGCAAATCTCCGATTTGCGAATCTGCGAGGACATTTAAAATAAGTATATAATAAATGCCTTGCATTTATTATATCATAATCCTGAAAAATTTCAATGAACTTCTTCTGACTATTGTAAAAAATCGTTTGCGCGGTATAAGCGTATAAATTGAAAACCACGCTATATTTAAACCGTATCTTTTTAAGAGTTTCTGCGACAAGGGGATATGAAAAGAAACGGTCAGCCTAAAGGCTGACCGTTAAACTTTAATATTTTATTTCAAGTATCTCCTCACCGTCAAAGCAGTAGAGGTTTTCTTCGTCGGCGTGGACTGCCCACACGGGATAAAAATACTCCACGCCATTCCGATTTACAACCGTCCCTTTTTCACCTTCGTAAATTATTAAGTCCTCATCAAAGTAAAAAAATCTGCCGACGAATCCGCATTTATATTCTGTTGTTTTGTTATCTGATACTATAATCAGGCTGTCGCCATCCTCTTTATAGCAAACGCCGTTCTCATTTGCAAGATAGGCGGAAACCACATTATCGGTCATTTTCTTATGATTTTTACACAGTCTGCCTTTGTCGTTCAAATAGTAAATATCTCCTTTGACTATCAATGGATTTGAATAGGAAGAGCAGGCGTATTGCTCGTATTTTCTGCCATTTCTTGTATCGTAGCATATTATTTTTTCGGGGTGAAAGAAATATACTATATTGTCTGAAAAAATAAAATCACGGCTTAACATAAAATTTTCATCCCATAAAAGAGATGAGGGTATTTCTACAAGAGTATCAAGTCCGAGAAAGCCATTCTGATTTACCGAATTTCCTATAGTCAGTATTACCGTTTCGCAAAGACTTTCAATGTCTACGGTCTTTATCTGATATGTTGAAAAGGTGTTTTTGCAGTTTTCCCAGACTATAGCCTTATTATCTGCCAAATGAACTAAATTTTTGTTTGAAAAGGGCGTTGGATTAACAGAGATAATTTCGCCTGTGTTTTTGTTATAAACTGAATTTGTGCCGTCTATTGCAAAGTATTCATTCCTATTTGCAGTAGTAACGTTATTACTGCATCCTGAAATACAAAGTAGAGAAAAAATAAGAGAAAAAACTGCAATTTTCTTTAATCTGAGCTGTATACCCGAAAACAGTATAACGGAAATAACGGATAAGATAAGAGCAATAAGACTCTGGAACAATATACAGCTTATTATTTCACTATCGGTAAGAGCCTTAAAAAGATATCTGCTGTTATCGGCAGAATCCATTATATCACCTCTTAACATAGATGCACCCTGCATAAGCGAAACAGCAAAGGGCATACGAAGACGTTCGGAAATATCGTCAAAAAAATATACGGGTAATGTAAGCATAATAAACGCTACACCGCCAAAACTTACGACATTTTTTATTATTATACTGAGAAAGGTGCATTGTACAGTAAAAATTGTATATCCGAAAATATGAATGACAGATGCTGTAAAAACGGCTTGCTGACTACTGATATCACGAACGGACGATGAAAAATCCATACCGCATCCTGATAGAGCAATTATATTATTTCCGGCTTTTAGATTATAGCATATTACCGATATTCCATCGGCAGCTATCGAGCAGAATGAAATGAATAAAATGAGTATGAGCAGTTTATTAATAGCAAGTCTTACTCTGCCGTTTTGCGAGGTGAGATTATATATCTGCATTTCGCTGGTGTATTCATAAATCCACGTTATTATCACGGCATAGACGATAACTGCAATAAGCAACCAATTGACGTTATCACGGTTTAAGAATACGGCATAGCCACAAGAAAATTCTTCGCTATGGACTGCTGTATTTATACTTGGTATTTGGAAACTTACTGAAAGCAAGGTGTGTAAAATAAGAAAAGCGCCTGTTATGTATATAAGTCTATGTTTAAAAAATAATTTGTATAATTCAGCCTTTAACATTTCTCCCTCCTTTTACAAGAATACAGATAAGCATTATAAACCACATAACAATAACTGATGATATAACGGCAATATACAGATATATCGGTTTGCCGAATGGAGCTATATAGGAATAGTCGGTGGTTATTTCGGACATAAGTACAAGACTCAATGGATTTATAATATTTATATTTATGCTCTCTGATGTCATAAACGCCTTTAAGTACATAAGAAATGCTACATATAACGCAGATGTGAATAAAGATGGTAATGTTTTTTTAAAAATCAGCGAAATAAAAGCTATTGCAAGGCAGATGAAAATAACTACTATAATCCTTGAAGCGAATAAAAGCAATAGATAAAGTCCTATACTGATGTCAAAAGGTGAGAAGGCGAATTCCTTCAGAATATAAAGCGGTTGACTGAAGCCGTCCAATTTCAGAAGAACGGTAAACAAAATAAAATCAGTTAGTATAAAAATAACGGATATAAATAGCGTAAAGCCGACGCTTGCCATAAGCTTTGTCATAGCAGAGAATCTGCCGCCGTTCACCGATGATTTAAGGTACAGTGAGGTGTTACTTTCGTAGTCGGTAGTAAAAATTGTTGCCGTGCCAATTAAAACAAGTATAATAGTAAGTAGGGAAGATAGCTTGTAATCAAGCAATTCAGTTACATTGCTACAGTTTGTTATGGTGTTAAGGCTGCGGTTTTTAAAGTCTTCTGAAATGGTAATGTTTATTGTTTTGTAAATATTGTAGTCGCTTAATTTATCAGAAAGAGAGTGTGCTTCTTCTGATATAATAATGCATTCTTCCTTGTAGCTTATCAGCCGTTCCACCTCATTAAACAGCTCTATTTTAAACATAGCTTCACCATAAGCGTAGCCACCGTAATATTTATCCGGGGAATATTCCATATCATAATTACCGCTTTGGACAAGGCTTAATGCATCCAGATAGTTTTCTTTGATGTCACTATATTTTTCTTCGCTGATTTCTCCTTTATATGCTGTATATAGTTCGTATCTGCCGATTTCGGAAAGTCCATCTTCTGTAAAAGGGTTATAGAGATTGTAATTCTTTGTGATATTAAATATATTGAAGGCAAAGCAAAACACGGCAATTATTATAACGGCTTTCTTACGAAAAAGCTTTTTAAATTCATATCCTGATAACGTAATAAATGTATTCATAGCTTTATCCTTTGTCGGAAAATCTGTACAAAAACACATCGTCAAGCCCTGCGGCAACCTGTATGGCATCAGGAGAAGGCGGATTGTCGCAGATGCATTTTATTTCATACCTTCCGTTGTTAATCACCGAAGTGATATTGAGCGCTTTTTTATACTCTGAAAGTTCTCTGTTGTTTTCGGCTATTAACTGCCACACCTTTCCCTTAAGTCCTTCGCATATTTCCATAGCAGTCCCTATGTCAACAAGCTCACCGCTGTCAATCAATATTATTTTATCTGCGATAAGCTCCACATCCGACGCTATATGTGTTGCGAAAATTATTATTCTGTCATTTGATATCTGTGATATTATATTTCTGAATCTTACTCTTTCTTTCGGATCAAGTCCTGCGGTTGGCTCATCGAGGATAAGTACCTCGGGATTGTTTATGAGAGCTGACGCTATGGCAAGACGTTGCTTCATACCACCTGAAAAACCGCCTACTATCCTATCCTTTTCACTTATCAGATTCACGAAGGAAAGAAGCTCGCAGATTCTTTTATTATCCTTTACGTTGTTCAGCGCCGCCATGTATTTCATAATCTCCATAGCTGTAAAATTAGCATAAAAAGAAGGGTGCTGAGGCATAAATCCAATATGGTCATAATAGGAGTTCTTAAATCTTCTGATGTCGTTTCCGTTCAGAAAAATACTGCCGCTGTCCGACTTAAGAACTCCTGCAATTATATTTATGAGAGTTGACTTGCCTGCACCGTTAGGTCCTAAAAGTCCGTAAATGCCGTTTTCAAATCTTGCAGAAAAATTCTGTATCGCTATCTTTTTACCATAGGCTTTTGTGATACCATTAAGCTCCAGAGTAGCCATATTTACGCCCCTTTTTTATTTCAGATGTATCTTGTTTATTTTGCCTTCCGCTACTATATAAGCACAGCTCTCGTTTTCCGAAAACTTTACATCAAAGTCGGTTGAGTTGTATTCCTCTTCGGCTATTTTTTCTCTGGTTTTAAAATCGTATATTTTAAATGTTATCTTATCTGAATCTGCGTATTTTGAAACAACAGCGATATATCTTCCGTTTTCCGATAAATAGGCATAGTGATTATCATCAGGCTCTTCGCATATAAAATCGATATGCTTTTTTGTGCCGTATTCACATATCGTTATTTTACCGTCGGAAGCCTCATCGGGATCAGGCTTCCAGCTTTTTGTGACAACAAAATAATTCTCTTGATTTGTGTAGTTGGATGAGAGGTTTTCATATTCATCAAGTATCATAACATTTTCCATATCACCGTTTACACCAATAATTGCAATGCCGTTTGCAATCTTTAGTGTGGGAGTAGTCTGCATTAGCAGACTACTTTGCAGATTTATCGTTTCGCCGTCAAATCCCATAATTCTCGGAATACCTACTACAGAACCGGTTGTGTCGCTCATATATATTTCTTTTACAAGCCTTTTGCTATCAAAATTAATGCTATCCATATACAGATACGTTGTGCCGCTTTCGTTATTACAGTAAGAATACACAATCTGTGTTCCGTCGTCAGAAAGGCAGTAGCATCCATTATCGTAGGATGGCGGAATAATTTCTTTTACAAAGTTTCCCCGAAAATCATAAAGCTTTATATATTTTCCGTTTAGTCCGTAAATTACGACGTGGCTGTCTATGACGTCTACTTTGTCGCCGGCGGCAAACGAAAATTCGTTTAAAAGTTCAAGACTATCAGCGTTAAAAACGCAAATAGAATCATTGCTTTTCGCAATGACTTTGTTATCTCTTACCGCAACAACACCTGAGATATAAGGCGCTTCGGTTTCAGGTACTTCGGTTAGGCTATCGTCCGTCGAAATGTTGTTCTGAGTAGTATAAACACTTTCGGGGATAGACGAAATGTCTGACGAGGTAGTTTTATCTGTGCTTTCATTATCTGAAATATCATTATCCGTTATCTGAAGAAGCTTTGTAGCTGTCTTTATCGGGATAAGCCTTTTATCTGATTCGGCAACATCATAAGGTATAGCAATTATATAAACATGGTTAAGTCCATCAAGATGAGAAACATCGATTTCCGCTTTTATAGTTGTTACGGTGCCCTTTTTTATGTTACAGTAAGAGTAATATTTATCGCCGAAGGCACGCAGGAGGTTATGGTTTACGTAAACGCCTATTATATACCTGCCTTCTCTTCCAAGTGCTTGTATTTCAAGATTCAACGTGTCGGTTGCATTTATATACGCTTCGAAAAAATCCTCTTTTTTGAATCTGAAAAATACACTGCTGTCCAATAGTGAAACAGGACTGCCTGTATTCTCGTGGGAATATGATGTAAATTCCTTTGCCAAGTCTTCACTGATCACGTTTTGGGTTACATCATCGGAAGGGATAAGTTCCTCGTTAACAGGACTATCCACGTTTATTGCAATTTCAAAGGGTAATAATCCCGTTATGTTATGATGGGGGTTGAATTGCACATATTCTGTGCTATCGAGCATATATTCAGGATCCATCATAAGCTCTACGGATACTATAGCTTTTTCTCCTTTTTTGCAATTGACAGGAGAGAATTCAATTGTTGTGTAATGTTCTTCTTCCTTTTCTGCGTGAAAAATGTTTGCAGGTGAGGATTTGCCTTTTTCTGTAACGGTATAATCAGCTTTTATACCATTTACAAATACAAGAAAGGAATAATCAAGCGCTCCTGTGGAGTTTATCACACAAGCATCAAGCACAAGCTTATCACCGTTATATTCAGTCGGAAGATCATTTTTAACGGAGAGTTTTATACCAAAAGTAGCATTTTCATCTCTCGGATGAGAAGACGTTTCTTCGGAGGTGCTTTCAAATTGACTTTCAGAAGTAGTCGAGCTACCTAGCACCTGCACCTTATTATTGTTCATAATAAGAAATACCGAAACCGTCGCAACACATATAAACGCCGCCGCTACGGCTACGATTTTTGCTATAAAGCCTGATTTTTTTGATTTAATTTTCATTTCAACAAGATCCTCCGCATTTATTATAACGTTTCTTTCGGAGCTTTTCTTCGGAACAAGCAGGCATTCTGCCGTTTCGATAGCATACTTTTCATCGAGAGCATCCATAGCCTGTGCTAAAATACGATTATATTTCATATTAAACTCCTTTCTTTACGTGATATAACCCTTATCGTTAAGGAAACGCTTAAGCTCTACTCTTAATCTGAACAGATTTGTTTTTACGGTTGCTTCTTTCATTTTCAGAGTAAGAGAGACGTCACGGACGCTGTAATTGTAGTAATAACGCATAACGAATATTTTTCGGTTTGTTTCCTTCTGGGTTGACAGAAATTCATTTATATAAGCACCAAGCATTTTTCCGTCGAGCTGTTCTTCGATATTTTTTGAATCGGAAAAGATTTCGGAAAGCTCTGAAAAATTTGTGTGGCTTTCGTTATATGCCTGCTTTTTTCTGCTGATTGCTGACGCTAAATTACGCACGATGCCGCAAAGATAAGCCTTAAGACTTTTGGGGCGGGCAGGTGGAATAGCGTTCCAGAGCTGAAAATATGAGTTATTCACACATTCTCCCGCTTCGTCATAATCGCCGATTATGTTATATGCAAGCTTTCGGCAAAGCGGACCGTACTTATCGTCGGTGACGGTAAGCGCTTTCTCATCTCTGTCAAACAGCATTTCTATAATATTTTCATCGCTGAATATCAAAACCATCACTCCTTTTCTGATATCCTGTAAAATAAGTGTAGTTTTCTTATAAAAAGGTTTCATTCTATAATAACTTTTTTTAAAAGATTTTGCAACA
>JAFQUH010000115.1 GCA_017408635.1 Ruminiclostridium sp.
ACAGCTGGGGCGGTAGCCCCAAAGGGTTCCAAGGGGCGGTAGCCCCTCTATTTTCCCCCTTCCCTAAGGGGGAAGGGGGCTGGGGGTTGGGGGCTATAATAACCCCAGCGGAGCGACAAATTTTGATTTCATCGTGCCATAGCACGATTTCATTGTTAAATATGCCAAAGGCAAATTTAACTCTCCGACTCTTTGCGACAGATTATTCGGACAAGCTGTGCTAATATAGTAAAAAACCATAAGGAAAGGAGTCTGCTTTATGAACGTCACTTTTACTAAAAACGGGGAGCTTCTGACCGCCTCGCTTTGCGGAGAAATAGACCACCATACCGCTTCGGATATGCGTATGCATATTGATAGCGAGATAGAAAGCCTTCTGCCGAAATCACTCATACTTGATTTTTCCGAGGTGCAGTTTATGGATAGCTCGGGGATAGGTCTTATTCTGGGCAGAAAAAGACTTATAGAATCGATGGGCGGCGGTCTTTACATCAAGAATACAGGTCCGCAGATAAGAAAAATAATTTCTGTAGCAGGTCTTGAAGCACTTATAATAAGCGAAAAACCGAAAGGAAGAGAATGATGAAATATATTAATTATTTTAAAATGACCATACCTGCCCTGTCCCGTAACGAGAGCTTTGCCAGAACGGCGGTATCCGCCTTTGTCACCCAGCTCGATCCCCTTGTATCACAGCTCTCGGATATCAGGGCGGCAGTATCCGAGGCGGTGACCAATTGCATAGTTCACGCCTATAAGGAGGGCGATAAGGCGGGGAAGATATCCATTACCGCTAGAATCAGCGAGGACAGAGCTTACATACGGATAAAGGATAACGGCTGTGGCATAGAGGATATAAAGCAGGCAATGGAGCCTTTATTCACCACAAAGCCCGAAGAGGAAAGATCGGGACTCGGCTTTGCGGTAATGGAAAGCTGTGCCGATAAGGTGAAGGTAAGCTCAAAGAAGAACAAGGGTACTACCGTCAGCCTTACCTTCATAATAGAGCAAAGGGAGGTGCTATGAAGGAGGAACGGGATAATTCCTTTGTGACGGAGCATTTCGGTCTTGTGCATTCGATAGCAGGCAGATTCAGGGACAGAGGCATAGAATACGAGGAGCTTTTTTCAGCGGGCTGTGTGGGACTTCTCAAGGCGGCAAATAACTTTGATGAAAGCAGAGGACTTAAATTCTCTACCTATGCCGTGCCGGTGATAATGGGAGAAATAAAACAGCTTTTCCGTGACGGCGGTATTATAAAGGTAAGCCGTGGACTTAAGGAGCTTTCACTTAAGGCAGTACGCCTTCAGGAAGAACTGCTGAAAAAGGGCGAAGAGCCGACTGTTTCCCTGCTTGCCGAAAGGCTTTCGGTATCAAGGGAGGAGGTGTCGGAGGCGTTATGTTCCGCCCAGCCGCCTCTGTCCTTAAGCTATTATGACGAGGACGACGAGGAGTCACAGATGGATATCCCGATAGAAGCACCCCAGCTGAAAACCACCGAGCTTCTTGCCCTGCGGCAGATTATAGACAGCCTTTCCGATACCGATAAAAAGCTGATACGATACAGATACTGGGGTAATTTAACACAGAGCAGAACCGCACAGCTACTGGGTATGACGCAGGTGCAGGTATCAAGAAGGGAAAGAAAACTGCTGGCGCTGATAAAGGAGAGAATGACTTGTTGAAATTTGTCGGAGACAAATTTCAAAATGAAATCGTGCCTATGGCACGGTGAAATCAAAACCTCCGGTTTTGATGAAATCCGCCTTTGGCGGATGAAATATTTGCCTTCGGCAAATGTTGTGGTATCAATTGCCTACGGCAATTGATGGATTTTAAATTCCGCCTTCGGCGGCGGGTAAATTGTAGTTTTGCGGCGAGCCATTGCCCTAAAGGGCGCCGCAGTATTTCATACTGCTGCCGCGGGCAATTCCGCCTTCGGCGGCGGGGCGTCCGGGAGGTCGCCCCCTACATTTCCCCTATAAATTTTTGTGGGCAAGGCATTACAAATCCCGTTTTCATCGGTATTTATGGCAATATTATCACAATATTATAAACCACGCCCGTAGGGGGCGACGTCCTCGACGCCCCGCATAAATTACCGCATTTTTTGATGGTGCAACCCGCCGTCAAATTACAATTTGACATACCGACCAATGTGTGTCCCCTGCCGTTTTGCAAACCTTTATATTACGTTAATATTTAAAAAGGCAGGAATTGTCGGCGGTCACCGCCGCAAAATTTTTTTTAAAAAACTATTGACAAATGATTTATGCGGTGCTATAATAACAACATCAAAAACGATGACGAAGACACACATTCTGTTATTATCGGTTTTCAGAGAGCTGTCGGTTGGTGTGAGACAGTAGCGAATTACAGAGTGCATCCCTTCTGAGTTGGAATGCTGAAATAGAAAGTAAGCATTCTCGTGAGGCTGCGTTAATGCATAGGGCTTGTACCTTTACGGCGAGTCTGAAGTGGCGTAATTGCAATAGCAAAACGCAATTTGAGTGGTACCGCGGGTTTTATCTCGTCTCAAAGTCAAAAACTTTGGGGCGTTTTTTTATTTTTAATTGCCCCATAACTACGAAAGGAGTATAAGAAAATGTCAGAAAACAACAACGTCATGAACACCACCGAACAGAGCATCCGTGAGGTTGCACAGCGAATCCGTACTCTTCGTGAGGATATGGGTATTTCCGCTACTACAATGGCGGCAAAGACAGGCTTTTCCGTTGATGAGTATAAGAAAATGGAAAAGGGCGAAGCCGACTTCAGCTTTACCTTTATCCACAAGTGTGCAGGTATATTCGGTGTAGATATTGCTGAGCTTATGGGCGGTGTCAGCCCCGAGCTTACCGGCTACACGGTAACAAGAAAAGGCAAGGGTAAGCCTATCGTAAGAAGAGCAGGCTTTGAATATAACCACCTTGCATATAAATTCAAGGACAGAATAACAGAGCCCTTCCACGTTGTAATCCCCTATTCCGAGGAGGCTTTAAGCTCACCTCGTCATCTTGCAAGTCACGCAGGACAGGAAATGGATATCGTAATAAAGGGTACACTCCGTATGATAATCGGCACTCACGTGGAAACACTCCACGAGGGCGACTGCATCTACTATGACAGCTCAATGCCCCACGATGAAATAGCTTTAGGCGGCGAGGACTGTGAAATCTACGCCTTCGTTATGGCACCCCGTGACGGTGAGCAGACGGTTGAATATCACGAGCAGGTGAGAAAATACACCCACTCCAATTTTTATAAGGCTGGTATATCCCACCCCGTTGCAGATAAATTCGTATCCTGCGAAACCGACGAACAGGGACTCTTATCAGGCGTTCAGTTCCACAATGAAGAGAGCTTCAACTTTGCTTATGATATCGTAGACGCTCTTGCAGAAAAATGCCCCGATAAGCTGGCTATGATCCACGTAAGCGAGGATCTTTCCGAGCGCAGATTCACCTACAGGGATATGATGAAGTATTCCTGCCAGACTGCAAACTACTTCAAGTCCCTCGGCATCAAGAAGGGCGACAAGGTAATGCTGGTACTGAAAAGACATTATCAGTTCTGGTTCTCTATCCTTGCTCTGCACAGACTGGGCGCAGTAGTTATCCCTGCGTCAAATCAGCTTGTAAAGCACGACTTTGAATACCGCTTTGATGCCGCTGAAATCTCCGCAGTAGTATGTACTGCAGATGGCAACGTAGCTGACGAAATCGATGCGGCTGCAGTAAACAGCAAGACTCTTAAGACAAAGATTCTTGTAGGCGGCAGCAGAGAGGGCTGGAATGATTTCAACGATGAGCTTCCCTCTTACAGCGGCAAGTTCCCCAGAACAGAAAATACCGCCTGCGGCAGCGATCCTATGCTGATGTTCTTCACATCAGGTACAACAGGCTACCCCAAAATCGCAATGCACGATTTCAAGTATCCTTTAGGTCACTACACAACCGCACGCTACTGGCATAACGTAGATCCCAACGGCATCCACTTCACCATCTCCGATACAGGCTGGGGTAAGGCGCTCTGGGGTAAGCTCTATGGACAGTGGATGTGCGAAACTGCAGTATTCGTTTACGACTTTGAGCGCTTCCACGCAGAAAACATTCTTCCTATGTTCGCAAAGTACAATATAACCACCTTCTGCGCACCTCCCACAATGTACCGTTTCTTTATCAAGGAGGATCTGTCAAAGTACGATCTTTCAAGCCTTAAGTACGCTACAATAGCGGGTGAGGCGCTGAACCCCGAGGTATTCTACCAGTTCAAGAAGGCAACAGGCATCTCTCTTATGGAAGGCTTCGGTCAGACAGAAACAACACTTTCAGTTGCAAACTTTGTCGGTATGACTCCCAAGCCCGGCAGTATGGGTAAGCCCAATCCCCTTTACGACGTGCATATCCTCAATGCCGACGGCACAGAGGCAGGCGACGGCGAAACCGGTGAAATCTGCATAAGAACCAACGGCAAGAAGCCCTGCGGCTTATTTATGAGCTACTATAAAAACGAAGAAAGCACCAAGGAAGCATGGCACGACGGCTGGTACCACACAGGTGATACCGCCCGTATGGACGAGGATGGCTACTACTGGTACATCGGTAGAGTTGACGATCTTATCAAGTCCTCCGGCTACCGTATCGGACCCTTCGAGATCGAAAGCGTTATCATGGAGCTTCCTTACGTACTGGAATGTGCGGTTACAGGTGTGCCTGATGAAATAAGAGGTCAGGTAGTAAAGGCTACCATCGTTCTTACAAACGGCACAGAGCCCAGCGACGAGCTGAAGAAGGAAATCCAGACCTACGTAAAGAATCAGACTGCTCCCTATAAGTATCCCAGAGTTATCGAGTTCCGTGACAGCCTGCCCAAGACTGTCGGCAGCG
>JAFQUH010000116.1 GCA_017408635.1 Ruminiclostridium sp.
AGGTGGAGGTAGCGAGTTCGAGCCTCGTAATCCGCTCCATCTAATTCGTCGTGGAAATATTCACGGCGTTTTTTCTTTTTCTTAATAATTTTAAAACCTCATCCTTTTTCAGATGAGGTTTTATATTTTTTCAAAAACAATGAAACGTTTTTTAAAAATATCAGTCTTATATATTGGAGTACTGATTACATTTCCTTTATTGCAAGAATCGGATACTTTTCAATATACGGCTTGATATTTTCCGGATGCTTTTTAACGTAGGAAAACATCACGTCTGCAAGGCTCTCCCCTTCGCTGTTGTCAAAAAGAAAATCACTGAGTTTTTTCAGCGAAACAGAAGATACGCATTCGCATACGGGTGATACGGTAATTCCGCATAAGTTATCAGAAATACGATTTACTCTGAAAGGCCATACTCTGCAGTCAAAGGGTTTTTTATCTCCGAGGGCGCACCCCGTTTCGGTAAGGACAGGACAATAGGAAAGCTCTTCTCCGTCATTAAATGACATAAGCAGTCTGTACTCATCTCCCTGCTTTTCGTATTTTATATCAGAATCCAGATTCTCTTTTATATAAGATATAAGCTCTTCTGAAAGCAACGGAATTTCCCATATATCTTCTCTGTCAAAAACACAACAGACTCTGCAATCTGCACAGCTCTTCGGTGAAAGTATTTTTTTCAGCATAGTTTTCACTTCCCTCTTTTTCTTTTTTATATATTACCACAAAACAGATGGTCTTGCAATAGTAATGGAAAATTTTATAATAAAAAAGTTACAATTTGGTAACAATTTCAAAAATAAGTTGATTTAATACTATAACTCTGCTATAATTAATAGAGTATATACTTTACCACAATAAATTCACATAAAGCAAAGGAATAATTATGAACACTAACAGAACAACAAAACAACTATCAGAGCTTATGAACGAACTGGCAAACCAGGTTCAGAAAGTCATTATCGGTAAAGAAACAGCCGTGAAGATGCTTATAACATCACTCATATCAGGCGGACACGTATTAATCGAAGACGTACCCGGTACAGGTAAAACAACTCTTGCCATGGCATTGTCAAAGGCTACCTCCCTTTCCTGCAGACGTGTACAGTTCACTCCTGACGTTATGGCATCAGATATAACCGGCTTTACAATGTATAATAAAGCTACTGAAAAATTTGAATATCGCAAAGGTCTTATAATGACCAACGTTTTTATAGCCGACGAAATCAACAGAACTTCACCTAAAACGCAGTCCTCACTTCTTGAAGCAATGGAAGAAAAAAAGGTTACCGTAGACGGCGTTTCTCACGCTCTTCCCGAACCTTTTATGGTAATTGCCACAGAAAACGAATTCGGTTACGTAGGCACCTTCCCTCTTCCTGAGGCACAGCTTGACCGTTTCCTGCTGAAATTATCTCTGGGATATCCGGAGCTTAAAGACGAGATGATGATTCTTCACACAAGAAAAATTGCAGATCCTCTGGACAGCGTTACACCTATCTGCAGCGCAGAGGATATAGTTGCCTGCATAAACGCCGTTAAGGAAGTACATATCGATCCCGCTATATACAAATATATTGTAGAAATCGTTTCTGCCACAAGAAACCACCCCTTTATCTCTCTTGGCGCAAGCCCCAGAGCCTCGCTCGCACTTATGAGAGCGTCACAGAGCTGTGCATTTATGGATGGCAGAGATTATATCACGCCGGAGGATATTGCGCTTATGACAACCTACGTTCTTCCTCACAGAATACATCTTACACAAGAAGCAAGAGTAAAGCATATAACCGTTGACAGTATAATTTCAGAGATAATGAAAGCAATCAAGCCTCCTTTTACGGGTAATGCAGAATAAGGACAGGATTTATGAACAAGCACAGATTATTTTATCTGATATTCATTATCGTAAGCACCACGATGATGCTTGCCTATAATAGCAAGCTGACGTCCGTACTGTTCTTATTTGCGATATTTATGCCTGTAATATCGTTTTTGCTTGGATTTGCAGCCTCCAGACTAATCAAAGCAAAGATGGAATACAGAGTGCTTTATGCCGAAAAGATGGAAGCCTTTACAGTATCCTTAAAGCTCACCAACAGATTTATAACACCTGTAACCCCTGCTGGAATAATCGGATATTTTCCCCTCAGAAGCACAAGCCTTTTTGAATATCAGAATATACTCATGTCAATATCACCCTTTTCCACGGTAAATATCAATTTCAATACGCCTATAAAGTTAAGAGGCGTATATGATTGTGGAATAGAGAAAATAGAAACCTACGATTTTTTACGACTTTTCCGTTTTACAAGGAAAATCGAAAAATACGAGCAGATAGTTATTCTGCCACGAAAAAGAGTTATAAATCCTGTTCGTGATATATCCTCCAGCGACAGCGAAGCTGAATCAATAAACAATTTTTCCTTTGAGAAAAACAACTTTACAAGTATCAGAGAATATGTACCGGGTGATCCCGTAAAGCATATACATTGGAAAATGTCAGCAAAACAGGATAAATTCATGGTGAAGCAGTTTGAACAAAGCACAGGCGGTACCTCTATCATAATCGCAGACTTAAACGAATACTCTCCCATTGATGAAGAAAACGCTGAAAATTCCGACTGTATAATTGAAACTCTCATTGCCATCAATATGATGCTTATAAACGAAAGACAGAGCTGTCTTAATTTATGGTATTCACCTCCTACAGCCACCTGCGAGCAAAGGCTTGTCCAGAGCGAAGAGGATTTCTCTCTGCTATATAACACCCTGAGCGTACTTCCAAGACAGACGGAAACATACTTACCCGAGCTTTTAGTAAAAAGCATCGGTGAAATCCCGACGGATGCCGGCGTAGTATATTTCATCACTTCACAGTTAAGAAGTGATTTTATAAACGTCGCAGGAAGCTCCGAGCTTTTCAGAAATAAAAAGCTACGAATACTCCTTGTTGACAGCGAAGACGTATCAGAGGAACAGAAAGTGCTTGCCGAAGCGGTTTCCTCTGCCTCAAACACAGAGCTGTGGAGAATCGACAAAACCAACTTTGTCGCTTCGCTCAATCAGGCTATAGAATTATACAAGAATAAATAAACCTTGATATACGGAGATACATTTTGAAATCAGAATCAAAGAAAAAAACAGATGCAAAACGACCGATAGTGCTTATCGGAACACAGAACAAGAAAAATTCCAATCTGATTCTGTCGCTTATCGTGAAGCTCCTGCTGACTTATACGTTATGCGCAGGAACGCTTATGTGTTTTGCAAGTTTTTACAACCTTCCATACGAGTTAAGCTCGGCAATACAACACGTATTGTTATACGTTACGCCGCTTTTCCCTGTTTTTCTTATCGTAAAGAAAAGATATACAATTCCGTGCGTACTCATTTTTTACCTTATCTGTTATCTGTTTCTGCATGAAACCATAAACGAAGCGGTGCTTCTTTTTTATGATCATTTTTTACTTGCACTGGACAGCAGACTACTCCAGACCGCACAGTACGTTCCGCAGAATTCAGTTGCATTCCTTACGAAAACACAGGAATATATATCGGGTATGGGCATAGCTATGCTTATCATCTCAAGTATAGTCTGCCTTGCTACCGTAATTTTTACACACAAGAAATTTTCAGGCATAGGAACTATAGTAACGTGGCTTTTACTCTATACGCCTGCCTTTATAGCAGAAAAAGCCGATTACAACCCTTATATGCTTATTATTATCCCTACGTTTTTTGCACTGTACGCCATTTCCTCGTCAAATCTTTTTGAAGAAGAAAGATTATTTGCTAAAAGAACTAAAAAGCAAAGAAAGAAAGCGATGAAAGAAAACCGAATCACGTCGGTTGAAGCGGCAATAAACGAGATATCAAAGCATAGCAGAAACTGTCTTTGCGGTATACTGGCAGGCGCTATTGCCTTTACTACCTTTTTCACAACACAGAGCTTTTTCCCGGGGTATTCAACTCTTGACTTACAAGACGTTGTAAATAACGTTGCTGATTTCTTCAGCGATGCGGGAGATTATTTCGGCGCTTTGATTTCGGGAGAAGGAAATTCTCCCTACAACAATTATTTTTCTACAGAAAATTTCTTTATGAATAACAACATAGAGATAAAAGCACCGCCCTTTATGTCTGAAAAGCCTGTTCTTAAAATCAAGTCGGACAAGGCTGACTCGTTTTATCTTGTCGGCGACGTAGGAGTTGAGTTCACAGGCAGTAACTGGGTAAGCGTTATGAAGAAAGAGAAAAGCGGAGAGATGTCCTTTGACGGATATAACATCGACGAAGACTTCAACCCCGAACTGCTCTACCATATTTATATTGCGTCATTGATTGCTCCCGGAACACAAACAAACGGCAGCGAGCAATTTATAGAATTCTCCTATGCGGATAAATCCTTTGCATCAAGATATCTGAAAAGCTATTATGATACGGTAATCAGCAACAATATACCCGGCAATGATAAAATACATTTGATACTTCGTAACATAGCAAGCTACAGTCATCTTAACATAGAATATCTGCAGAACACCGATATTGTTTTCAAGCCCTTCATCCCTGCTAATACATCTTATGCCAGCAACGGGAACTTCTCCATTTATGCCGATAGCGTAATAAGAATATCTGACAAAAAGAACTGGATGAAGAATTTTGAAACGGACGTAATAAAGCCCACCTACACTCTCTGGTTTGCTACAAGCACAAACAAGGAGCTCACTTCCGACAACACAAAAATCCGTCAGGCACTTTACAGTCTTGGCTTCTCCGATAGCGAGGTAGAAAACTATCAGAGAAACAAGCTGGAATACGACCGCTATATAAAGAAAAAATACTCCCACGTTCCTGAAAGCGAAAAGGAGAATATGAAGCGGCTCCTGAACGAATTTGAAAGCTCTTATGAAATATCTCCTTCATCGCTGAATTCGGACTATATGTATAGCTTTGCCTTGTGTGAATATTTAAAACACGAATATAAATATTCCCTGACCGCAAACAACTCATCCGACAGCGAAAATACCGTTCTGGGTAAATTCCTTTTTGGCACAAAGGAAGGTCATTGTGCTCTTTACGCGTCCTCTATGGTACTGGCATTACGAGAACACGGACTGCCCGCAAGATACGTATCAGGCTTCTCAACGGGAGAACTTACGCTGAACGAAGCCACAGGCTTCTATGAAACGACAGTCCGTGAAAAAAACCTTCACGCCTGGGTAGAGGTATATTTTCCTGAATTTGGTTGGCTGGCATTCGATCCCACAGGTCAGTCAGACGGCTCTATGCCATCAAACGGAGATAACCCGCAATCGAGCAACACTACACCTCAGAGCAGTTACACACCTCCCTTCACAACACCGCCTGTAACGTCCACCACAGAGTCAAGTCAGACGACGCCTCCGCAGACTATCGAAACAACCACCGATGAAAGCGGCGGTCAGTCGGGTACAGTAGATAAAAAGGGCAACGACAACCTACTGCTTATAATTGTTATTATTGCGGCTTCTCTTATACTGATTGCGGCAATAATCTACGGAATATACGCATACACGAGCAATAAAATTACTTCCCGCTGGAAAAAATTCGCTACCGGAGATTCTACCAGATCAGCAAAGGAAATGCATCTGTTTATAATGAAGCTCTTTGCGGTAACCGATATTGCTCCTGAGTTAAGCGAGCTGCCTGCTGAATTTGCAGTAAGAGTTGACGCTCTTATGAATATTTCCGACAAGAGAAATAATCTGCAGGAGATTATGAAAATAATTGAAAAGGCTGAATTCTCTGCCGCAGGAATTTCAGAGGAAGAACGAAGAAAGGTGTACGTTTACACTAAAATGCTTTATGATCTTGTTATGAAATCGGCTGGCAAGTTAAAGAAAATCTACCTTAAAATCATTTTATAATCAACTTAAGAAATAACGCAGACAGTCATATGATTCCTGCGTTATTTTTTACAAATATTTCAGCAATCTGCTTGATTAAATTATAAATATCTGTTATAATGAAATAAATGTAATCTGCATAATAAATCATGCAGAGCATCACAGGAATCAGAAAGGAATAAAACACTATGAGACTTATAACACGATCAGATTTCGACGGCCTCGCTTGCGGCGCATTACTTCTTGAAGCAGGAGTAATAGACAGCTGGACTTTCGCTCATCCCAAGGATATTCAGGATGGTCTTGTTCCTGTAACAGAAAACGACGTACTTGCAAACGTTCCCTTTGCTCCTGGTTGCGGACTCTGGTTTGACCACCACTCCAGCGAAGAGGAAAGACTTAAAATAAAGGGACAGTACAAGGGAGAAAGCAGAATAGCCCCCAGTGCCGCAAGAATCATTTACGATTATTATGGTGGCAAGGAAAAATTCCCTAATTTCGACGATCTTATGCTTGCAGTTGACAAGGTGGACAGCGGAAATCTCACCGCCGAGGAAATACTTAATCCTGAAGGCTGGATTCTCATCGGTTTCCTTATGGATCCCAGAACAGGTCTTGGCAGATTCAGAAACTTTACTATAAGTAACTATCAGCTTATGGAAAAGCTACTTGTATGCTGTGCAACGATGTCCACAGAAGAGATACTTGAGATGCCTGATATAAAGGAAAGAATAGCTCTTTACAACGAACAGACAGAACAGTTCAAGAAGATGGTTGCAGAAAATACCATTATTAAAGGCGACGTAATAATAACAGACCTTCGCAACGTTGAAACTATCTATACAGGTAACAGATTCCTTATATACAGCCTCTACCCCGCACAGAACATTTCTGCCTGGATAGTAAACGGCAAGGGTGGAAAGGGATGCTCCGTAGCCGTAGGCTACTCTATATTAAACCGCACCAGCAACGTAGACGTCGGCTCTCTTATGCTGAAGTACGGTGGTGGCGGACACAGAGCGGTCGGCACCTGCCAATTCCCCGACGAAGAAATAGAAGAAAAGCTCCCCGCATTACTCGACGAGCTTGTAAACTACGATAAATATTATAATAAATAATCAGGAAGGAACAGATTATGACCGTTCAGGAATATGCTGTAAAGCTCCGTGAAAACGTATCTAAAGTAATAAAAGGCAAGGAGGATAAAATCGACCTTGTCATTATGGCTATGCTCTGTGGCGGTCACGTTCTGCTTGAGGACGTTCCCGGCACCGGAAAAACCGTTCTTGCAAAGGCTATAGCAAAAAGCATTGACGCAAAATTCAGCCGTATTCAGTTTACACCCGACCTTCTACCCTCTGATATTACAGGTATACATTTCTTCAATATGAAGGAGCAGGAATTTATATTCAGAGAAGGTCCGATTTTTGCAAATATCCTTCTTGCTGACGAAATAAACCGTGCAACCCCCAGAACCCAGTCCGCTTTACTTCAATGCATGGAAGAAAAGCAGGCTTCTATTGACAACGAATTATTTGACCTTCCTGCACCCTTCCTTGTGCTTGCCACAGAAAACCCGGTAGAAACCGCAGGTACCTATCCCCTGCCCGAAGCACAGCTCGACAGATTCATTATAAAGCTCTCTCTCGGTTATTCAGACAGAGATTCAGAAATGAATATTCTCGACAATGCAAAAACTGTTCATCCTATAGAAGCTCTTACACCTGTAACCGATACAGAGGAGCTTATAGCTATGATAAAGGCGGTTGACGAAATAAAGGTAAACGAGGCAGTAAGAGGCTATATAGCTGATATAGGCATTGCCACACGAACAAACTCAAACCTTAAGCTTGGCGTCAGCACAAGAGGTCTTATAGCATTAAAGCGTATGTCTCAGGCAAGAGCGGCTTTAAGAGGAAGAGATTACGTTACTCCTGAGGATGTAAAGATAGTCTCTCCCTACGTATGCGCTCATAGAATAATCAGCAGAAGTACCGTTATGAGAGATGGTACAGACGCAAAGATAGATATTGTAAACAAACTGATAGACGATATTCCCGTACCCACGGAAAATATTTAAGTATGGAACTTGTAGCGATATGCGTTATACTGATAGCTGTTGCTTTACTGGAAATTCTGCTATATACCAGATACGCCTTTAAGGGAATAAGCTACACCGCCTTTGTAAACAAAAACGAGGTCTACGAAGGAGATATTATCGAACTGACGGAGGTTATAGAAAACCACCGTCTTGTTTCGTTGCCCTGGATAAAAACCGAGCTTTCCGCTTCACGATGGCTTACCTTTTCAAAAAAGGATTCCGTTGTACAAACAAGCGGTAGCGAATCGACTTTTATTCCGGGCGTTTTCTCATTAAAGCCCAAAAACAGATGCACACGAGTGAGAAGAATAAAGTGCATAAAAAGAGGAGTCTTCTCCTTCGAAGATACTATAATCACCGCTACAGATATTTTAGGTCTTATAAAGACTTCAATCAATATCCCCGTAAAAATACAGATTACGGTACTGCCTACAGCGTCAGACGGCAAAGATGCTATACTTTCCTTTGACGAGCCTATGGGCGAAATAAGTATAAGGCGCTTTATCAACGAGGATCCCTTTGTTGTATCAGGTTCAAAGGAATATACGGGCAGAGAACCGCTGAACAGAATTAACTGGAATTATACCGCCTCTCAAAACAGGCTCATAGTATGCAACAACGAATGTACAACCTCCCGCACGGCACTTGTTATTATGAATATGCAGAGAAAGGACATCAAGCCTGTTATCTGCGCTCATATCCGTGATACCGAGGCTTTTATAAAAATGTCGGTAAAAATAATGGAAGACTGTGTAAAAAACAGTTGTAATTGTGCCTTTGCAACAAACGGAGGTACAAGCATCGGTACCGCATCGGACCTTATACTCACCCCCGATCATTTTGAGGGCACCTTAAGACTTCTCGCTCAGCTGGAAAACTCCTGTAGCTACGACTTCAAGGAATTCTGCGAAAATATTAATTTCGGTATTTTCACAGATATATTCATAATCACCCATTACATTGACGAATTTATGTTAGAGAAGGCGGATAAGCTACGTCCTCTCGGTATAAACACCGTATTCTACACAACAGGAGAATTCCCCGAGGATAGTGTAAAGTATCAGTTTATTCCTATGACGAAATTCTCATACAGATGGAACATCGAAGAGGAGGACAGTATATGAAAAAATATCTCCTCAAAATATGTGCGGCTATAGCAATGCTGCTCATTCCCCTTCCTCTGATGCTTATGTTTGATAGCGCCGCCTTCAAGGAAGAAGGAGTATACAGATTTCTACTTTACTACCTTACTGCTATACCCGCTGTTTCGGCAGGATATCTGTTACAAAAGGTAAGGGCATCACAGACAAAGCCGAAAAGAATATTCCTTTCCAGCCTTTCAATGATTATAGCCCTCATCATAATGTTTGTTATAACAGGCATCACGGTAAACGCCATCAACGAATCAACCTATTACAGCTTTAACGGTACTTACGTGGTTTTTGCGTTACTCCCTGCTATAAGCCTATGGTTTTTACTTGGTATAAAGCTGACAAGAAAGTCCTTCAGCGACGTATATACTCCTCTGTGGCTATGCATATTTATGGTTGAAACCTTCCTTTGTTACATCTTCGCCTTCTTCCTGAATGAAGATCATCCGAATATGGTAAATGCTCAATCGGCGATGGCGTATCTCGTTATCGTTATGGCACTTATAGTTGCATTACTTATAAACCAGTCAAATATAGAAACACAGATAAATCAGCGCAAAAACACAAATCTTATCGTACCTAAAGGTCTTAAAAGCTACAACGCAAAGCTGATAATTCTGGTCGGCTCTGTTATACTTTTAGCTATGCTATTCAGAAATATCCTTGCTGATATTCTCTGGTGGCTTATACAAAACACTTTAAGGCTTATAGACTCTATACTTCAGCTTATAAAAATGGAAACCTCAGCACCGATAACGCCTGACGGAACTACTCCTGATTCTCCGTTTATCGGCATTCAGCAAGGCGGAGCGGATTTCACAATTTATCTTGTATTTATCGTAGCGTTAGTGCTGGTAATCATCTTCAGAAAAAGAATACTTGCTTTTTTCAAAAGTGTTGCTATGAGGATTTTCGATAAGTTCTCATCAAAGGAATCAGAAACCTCTGTAAACGAGAACTATACTGATTATTACGAGGTGATAGTTCAACAGACAAGCATCGAAAAACCTGAAACAGAAAGCGATTGTCTTAAGCGCTATAAAAAAGAAAAGAACGATACCGAAAAGTATCGTCTTGGTTATCGTCTATATCTGATGTGGCTTGCCAAAAGAAGTAAAAATATGAGCAACAAGCTGACTGTAGAACAACAAAAATCTCTGGCAAAAACCACGTACCACGGAGATTCTGATATTATGGGTATTTCGGATAGCTACGCCGAAATAAGATACAATGATAAAATAGCTGACGCTGATAATTTACTACAGATGGATGAGCTTATTAACGAGTTATACAGATAATCAAAACCACCGCTTCAAGCGGTGGTCAGCG
>JAFQUH010000117.1 GCA_017408635.1 Ruminiclostridium sp.
CCCGTTGGGCAGAAGCACTCAGAGAAATATCGGGCAGACTTGAAGAAATGCCTGCCGAAGAGGGCTTTCCGGCATATCTTCCTTCACGACTTTCGGAATTTTACGAACGTGCAGGTTACGTCGAAACTATGAACGACAAAGAGGGAAGCGTTACGATAATCGGTGCCGTATCACCTCAGGGCTCCGACTTTTCGGAGCCGGTAACACAGAATACAAAGCGATTTGTCCGTTGCTTTTTAGCGCTTGATAAGAGCCTTGCATACGCAAGACATTATCCTGCAATCAACTGGACTCAGAGCTATTCTGAATATTATGATGATTTAGCAGATTACTATACAGAGAACGTGGGCGAGGATTTCTGTAAGTTAAGACAAGAAATTTCCTCACTTCTTATTGAAGAGAACAATCTTATGGAGATAGTAAAGCTCATCGGTGCTGATGTTCTTCCCGACGATCAGAAGCTTGTAATCGAGATAGCGAGAGTTATCAGAGTAGGCTTTTTACAGCAGAATGCTTTCCATAAGGACGATACATTCGTTCCACTTGAAAAGCAAAGACTTATGATGAAGGTTATACTTACACTCTATCACAAGTCTGAAGAGGCTATATCAAAGGGTAAGCCTATTTCGGAAATAATGAGCTATGGACTTTTTGATAAGCTTATAAAGATGAAATATGATATACCTAATGATGAACTTTCTAAATTTGATGAATATTTTTCTCATATAAATCAGTGCTTTGCTTAAAGCATTTTATTTAAAAAAAGGAAAAAATGATATGATACAATATGCAGGACTCAGCGAAATAAACGGACCACTTATCTGTCTTCAGGGAGTAAAAAATGTTGCTTATGATGAAATAGGCGAAATATCTCTTTCAGACGGCACAAAGCGTCTTGGCAGAGTTGTCGAGATGCAGGGTGATAAGGTCGTACTTCAGGTCTTTGAAGGTACAAACGGAATTGCGCTGAATAATACAAGAATATCCTTCACAGGAAAACCTCTTGAAATTCCTTTATCTACGGAAATGCTCGGTAGAACCTTCAATGGCGCAGGTAAGCCTATTGACGGACTCGGTGACGTATTTGCCGAAAAATACGGTGATATAAACGGAAAGGCATTAAATCCTGTTGCCCGTTCTTATCCCAGAAACTACATCCATACAGGCATTTCTTCTATAGATTCTCTTATGACGCTTATCAGAGGACAGAAACTGCCCATTTTTTCAGGCTCAGGTCTGTCACATAACAAGCTCGCCGTACAGATAGTAAGACAAGCAAAGATAGCGGATTCAGAGGGCAAGGATTTTGCGGTTGTTTTTGCCGCTATGGGCGTACAGAACGATGTTGCCGAATATTTCCGTCGCAGTTTTGAGGAAACGGGCGCAATCCAGCGTGTATGTATGTTCCTTAACCTTTCAAACGATCCTATTATAGAGCGTATTCTTACTCCCAGATGCGCCCTTACTGTTGCAGAGTATCTGGCATATGAAAAGAATATGCACATTCTTGTAATTATGACGGATATGACCTCGTACTGTGAGGCACTTCGTGAATTCTCCTCTTCAAAGGGTGAGATCCCCGGTAGAAAGGGATATCCCGGATATCTTTATTCCGACCTTGCTTCTATGTATGAAAGAGCAGGCGTAGTAGAAGGCAGTTCAGGCTCGGTTACACAGATACCTATACTGACAATGCCCAATGATGATATTACCCATCCTATCCCTGACCTTACTGCATATATAACAGAGGGGCAGATCGTATTTGACAGAAATCTTGATCAGACAGGTATCTATCCCGGACTTTCGGTACTGTTATCCTTATCAAGACTTATGAAGGACGGTATAGGTGCAGAATATACAAGAGCTGATCATGCTGACGTTACAAACCAGCTTTTTGCCTGCTATGCAAGAGTTCAGGATGCAAGAGCACTGGCATCGGTTATAGGTGAGGATGAGCTTTCTGCTTCGGATAAGGCAATAATGAAATTCGGACAGATGTTTGAAAAGTATTTCCTTAATCAGGGTTTTGATGAAAACAGAACAATGGACGAAACTCTGGATCTTGCCTGGGAGCTTTTATCACTCCTTCCCGAAAGTGAGCTTGACAGAGTAAACGAGCAGCTTATAAAGGAGCATTACGATCCCACAAAGGCCGAAAAATTCGTGTAAAACAGATTAAAAACAAAAGGCAGGTGATAGTGTGGCTGAACAGGTTTTTCCTACCAAGGGTAATTTAATAAAAACAAAGCGTTCCTTACAACAGGCAAAACAGGGCTATGAGCTTATGGACAGAAAGCGAAACGTACTCATACGAGAAATGGTCGCACTTATCGACAAGTCAAAGGTTGTAAGAGATAATATAGAGCAGACTTATGAAAAGGCTTATCTTGCTTTACAAAAGGCAAATATGACGCTTGGCTCAGTTTCTACTCTTATGCAGTTTGTTCCCGAAGAAACTGAATTACAGCTTTCCTTCCGTAGCGTTATGGGGGTGGAGCTTCCGACTGTTTCGCTTCCTGAAAGAAAACTCGTACCGCAGTATGACGTGGCTATGACTAATTCCTATCTTGACCACGCCGTTATCTGTTTTAACGAAACCAAGTATATGACGGTAGCACTTGCTGAAATAGAAAACAGTATCTACAGACTGGCGGTAGCGATAAAAAAGACACAGAAGAGAGCTAATGCGCTGAAGAATATAATTATACCTAAATATGAGGCACAGTTAAGCTTTATAACAAACTCTCTTGAAGAAAAAGAACGTGAAGAGTTCTCTCGTCAGAAGGTTATAAAGAGCACCAAGCTAAAAAAGGAACAGCTTGCAAGAGTGAGAGAAAAATTTGATATTGCATAAATAAAAGCGACAGCAATCGTAACAGGATGCTGTCGCTGTATTTATTTTTGGTTATAATAAAGATTTGCAAGTTCTGTTAATTCATAAACTAAATTTTGTTTCCAGAAAACCTTATTAATAAGCCATTCACACGGAAATTCACTACATAAACCGCAGAACTGTACACTATGTTTTCTTGTACATTTATGTATCGGGCAACCGTCTGATTCTAACCACTCAATGCAATGTCCATCGGATTCTATGCATCCCTGACATATGCCATCACGTTTTTTCGTACATCCGGTGCAGTTCTCTCCGCAAGCGGTAATTTTTGTAAAATCAATATTGTTACTCATAAATGTCGTTTCCACTCTCCCATTTCTCCGAGTTTTTCTTTTATAGAAAAATAATTATATGGAGCATATATAACAGGTTGGATACTGGATAAATCAATCTTTTTCATATTCATGTCCGCATACTTCTTATCTATCTGTATGTTCCTGATAGCTGCAAGGAATAAGTGAGCTCCGCTAAGCTCGATTACTCTCGTAACTTCGCATTCATATGCCCAATGGCATTCATTAAGTACCGGAACGTCTACGAGTTTGCCTTGTTTATAGCTGTATGGAACAGCGTTTTTCTCTCCTTCTTCGCCGTTGGTATTTCCAAAATAATCCGCCAACCACAGATTATCTTCCGTTATCATATTTGCAGAGAACTTCTTTTCACGGAGTATGTTCGTTTTTGTCAGCTTTGTTCCGCCTACTGTCATCATAAGATGCGGCCCCCCGTCAAACGAAAAACCTAACCATGTAATAATGCAGAAATTCGGAGTTCCGTCCTCGTTTTTAGTTCCTATTATATACATAGGTTGTGGGCTAAATACCCATTCAGGTGGAATGCTTATTTTATCCATTTGTTGTTCCTCCATTACGAACTCAGCATATAACGGTTTGCCATGCAAAAGGCAATAAATCTTTTGCTTTTACTTTGATTAATTTACCGTTTTCATCGTTGACGATTACCTTAACGTCGGGACAATATTCAAAAAGCATCTGCCGACAATTTCCGCAAGGCGGGATAACGCAATTCAGGTGTTTTTCGTGAACTGCAACGATTGTATCAAATTCGCGCTCCCCGTTAGAAATAGCAATTCCAATGGTGATGTATTCTGCACATGAACCATGGATGCCGTCGCAGTTTACACCTTTGTATACGTTCCCGTTTTTGCACAAAACAGCACATCCAACGGTGTGATTGTATATGCCGTCATCAAAATTTTTCGATAAGGTTTCAAGAGCTTGTTCTATAAGCTCTTTATCTTTTTCGGTAATATCATATCTTTTCATATAATTAACTCCATAAGCTTATACTTACCTATTCTACCACAATCTCCCCAAGCACCTCGCCGACTTTTTCTCTTAAAACAAGCTCGGCGTATTTATCGTAGCTGGTTTTATCTCTGTTTATAAGTACAAGATGTCGGCCTTTGAAATATCCCACAAAGCCTGCGGCAGGGTAAACCGTAAGAGAAGTGCCTGCTATAATAAGAGTATCGCAGTTGCTTATGGCGTTTATAGCGCCGTTTATTACATCTTCGTTCAGATTCTCTTCGTATAGCACTACGTCGGGTTTTATTATACCACCGCAATCACATCTGGGTATATCCGTGCAGTTTGTTATTGCGTCAAGGCTGTATGACTTTCCGCAGTCCATACAGTAATTTCTGTAAACGCTGCCGTGAAGCTCGTATACTGTTTTACTGCCCGCCTTCTGATGAAGATTATCTATATTCTGTGTTATTATAGCTTTGAGTTTTCCTGACTGTTCAAGCCTTGCTAAAGCTATATGCGCCTTGTTAGGCTTGGCGTCCGAATAAATCATCTTATCACGATAGAATTTATAGAAATCTGCTGTATGAGTTACAAAATATCTGTGTGACAGTATTGTTTCGGGAGGAAAATCGTACTTCTGATTATAAAGTCCGTCTGTAGAACGGAAATCGGGGATTCCGCTTTCTGTTGATACTCCGGCACCTCCGAAGAAAACTATTGATTCGCTATCGTTTATTATTTCCTGTAAGGTCAAACCATTCACCTCTTTCCTGTAAATTATATCATAAAAACAGAAAAATAGCAAGAATACTGTTGATTATTCAACTACTTTGTGATAAAATAGAATCAGCTTTTATCAGGAGATGATTTAATGAAAAAAGGTCTTGTTATGGAAGGCGGTGCTATGCGGGGACTTTTCACCGCAGGCGTTATAGACGTGCTGATGGAGAATAATATAGAATTTGATGGCGCAATAGGAGTATCGGCAGGTGCGGCGTTCGGTTGTAATTTCAAATCCCGTCAGGTAGGGAGAGTCATCCGTTATAATACAAAATATTCAAAGGACAAGCGTTTTTGCAGTATGTGGTCTTTTATACATACGGGAGATATGTACGGCAATGATTTTTGCTACAGAGAGCTACCTTTCGAGCTTGATTTGTTTGATGTGAAGACTTACGAAGAGAACCCGCTAGAGTTCTACATTGTAGCAACAGACGTTGAAACGGGAAAGCCTGTATATCAGAACTGTCCGGTTGCTGATAACGATTGTATGCAATGGATAAGAGCATCTGCCTCAATGCCCCTTGTATCGCAGGTGGTAGAGGTTGGCGGATATAAGCTTCTCGACGGTGGAATATCAGATTCTATCCCGCTTAAATTCTTTGAAGAAAAAGGCTATGACAGAAACGTTGTAATACTCACCCAGCCCGACGGATACACCAAAGGTAAGAATAAGCTCGTAGGACTTATGAAAATAGCTCTTCGTAAATATCCTGCGGTAGTCGAAGCTATGGAAAAGCGCCATGTCGTATATAACGAAACTACAGATTACGTAAAGCAGAAAGAAACGGTAGGTGAGATACTCGTTATCCGACCTGATGAGGACTTGAAAATCAAAAGAACGGAAAAAGATCCCGAGGAGCTTCGCAGAGTTTACGAAAAGGGAAGAGAAGTAGCTACCAAAATGCTTCCGAAGCTCAGGGAGTATCTTGGAATATAGTAAATATGGATGGTGGCAGTATGGATAATATAGAATGGTTGTTCTTTGACATAGGCTCTACTCTTATCGATGAAACGGAGTGTTATAATCATCGCATCCGTGATGCTATTGAAGGTACTGATATTACTTTTGAACAGTTCAACGAAAAGAGAATATTCTTTGCAAAACAAAATCTGAAGGGAGATGTTGAAGCTCT
This sequence comes from Ruminiclostridium sp., assembly GCA_017408635.1. Taxonomy (GTDB): domain Bacteria; phylum Bacillota; class Clostridia; order Oscillospirales; family Ruminococcaceae; genus Ruminiclostridium_E. The sequence continues at coordinate 6,084 of JAFQUH010000117.1, forward strand.
TAAATTCTTCAGACTTATCAAAACTCCGTGGCACAAAGAGGATGAAAAGCCTTATAAAGACGCTGAATTTGTTCTGAAATCTCTTTTTGAAAAAGGCTACAAAATCGGTGTAATAGCCAATCAATCGTCGGGTACAGAAAAACGCCTTGAAAACTGGGGTTTTATGAAATACATCGGACTTGTACTATCTTCGGCAGAAGAAGGGGTTGCAAA
>JAFQUH010000118.1 GCA_017408635.1 Ruminiclostridium sp.
CTGGCGGGAGCAACCTGCATATTGAGGTAAACCGAATCGTAAAGCCTTCCCTGAAGCTCGTCGATGGCTTCTGCGTTATTTTTCAGCTTATCAAAGGTGATATTCTTCTCGGTGAGGTAATCCCGTATCTGTGCTTCAAGCTGACCGGAAAAGGATATAGCGCAGGCGGCAAGCTCGTCGCAATCGTGTATTATCCTTTCGGAACAGGAGAATAACCTTGCTTCAAGGTCTGCAGTTATCTGTCTGTCGGTCAGATTAAGAACACCGAAAAGGTTGAGCAGTATTATTACAAGTGCAAGAAAGAGGCATATCACAGAAAAAATGTAGAACGCAAAGCGTCTGCGCATAGATAAGCCCTCGTTCTTTAACTGTCCCACAAGACCTTTGATATCAAAAAACTTAAGTATATTCATCGCTTACCCTCACGCATCATTTTCTGAAAGGGCTTTAAGCTCTTCTAAAGATGAAAGGACAAGCTCGTCAAGTACCTTCTGTTTATCCTCACCCTTTGCGATGCGGTCAAGATACTTATTGCGGGCGGATTTCAGCACCTGCTTTACGTTTAGTTCAAAGCGGCTTTGTATATCCGACGCATTATCGTATACGGGCAGGGCGTAAAGCCGGTGGCTGTCCATCATATCCTTCATCATATCGTAAAGCTCACTATAGCTCTCATTTCCTGCAATTTCCGTATTGCTAAAAAGCCCGGTAAAGGCTTCATCGGTAACGGGGAGATAGCCTGCGGCGGTGACAAAATCAAGGTTATGCTCCTTTTCGGTAAGCCATTTTGCAAAAACGTATGCACCGTAGTTCTTCCGCTCGTCCTCATTCTTTATAGCGAAAAGTCCGCCGCCTCTGTGAACGGCAGAAGGATTATCGGATACGAAAGCGGGATAGGGCAATGAAACTGCGGTTATATTTTCGGTGGTATTATCGGGATAGAATACCATCTTCGGCTGATAGAGGATATCTGCGGTGGAGCCTATATTTGAAATTATCTCGGCGGTCTTCCAGCGGGATGCGGCATAGCCGTCGTCAAGACAGATTCCGCCGTAGATTGCCGCCTTGCTTAAGGGAGTCCATACCTTTAAGAATGTGGCATCATGAAGGTTCAGCTTTCCGTCCTTTATAAATTCGCCGCCAAAGGACTTCATCCCGATATATGCGTAATTGTAAAAATCGTTTATCTGTGTAAAATTCTGCCCCTCTGACCAGTCGTAATAGGAATTGGCGGTTTCGAAAAGTCCGTCAAAGGTTGTCAGCTTATCCGTAGTAATACCTGTTGCGGTGCTGAATTTATCAAAAAGAGTCTTATTGAGGAAAAAGCCCTCCGAGGATTTTGCTATCGGGAGCATAAGAAGTCTGTCCCCGAAATAGCCTTCGGAGATGAATTCGCTTTTGAATTTTTCGGTTTCGGCTTTTGTAAAGTACTCATTCCAGGAAAGGAGCTTGTCCTCTCCTACTATCTGTGCTACTCTCGGATAGGCGGTAAACAGGTCGGGGAGCTTTTCTGCTCCCGGCTCGCCCTTTGATGATGCCGAAAGTGCCTTATCGATTGCCGAGGAGCTGGTTACCGAAACCACGTCGATGATAACACCGTTTTCCTTGCCCGTGGTATCGTTGAACTGCTCTATTATGTCGTTCAGCGGTGACTTCGTCTGACTTCCGTAGACGTGCCACATAGTGAGTGTGACAGGATCGCTTGCATCAGGTCTTGTCTTTTCCATACAGCCTGAAAAGCATACTGTCATAACTGCAAAAGCTATAATTAAAGAGATTAATTTTCTCATCATATATTCCCTTTCTGTAGGGGCATTAACCCCGGTTTACTGCCCTTTTTCTTAAATTTATACCAATTTCCTACCCTTTTTCTTTTATTGGGGTAGTGTAACAAAGCAAAATTTCTGATATTATAAAACCTGCAAGGGTAAAAGAAAGTATTATCCTGCGTGTATAAGGGTACTCGTTGTTCCTGTGGATGCGCCAACAGTCACAGGAACCGCCCGAATAATATTTTATCACACTAACGGTATTTAGTCAAGATTCCCATATATTCTTGGCAAATACAGGAAAGGAGATAGCCATGAACTATATCGGAATGTGGAAGCTTCATTCTGTGATAAGCTTCGACGATGACAACATGCCCGTGTATCTCACGCCCGAAGAATATCTGAACTCACCTATGCCCTACGTAGACACAAGTGACGAGGATGAAGTGGCGGCAGAAATGAGAGAGCGTAAAAAAATCATCGGCACACAGCTTAAAATCTGCGAGGATGGTAAGCTCTACATGATGATGCCTCTGCCCGAGGGAGTATCACAGGAAGAGGTGGACAAGGCCGTTGCGGCAGGTATAATAAAGGTTATGGACGGTGCTATCGTTGACGAGCCTATGAACTGGGAGCTTCGTGATGAAGAATTCTGGTTTGATACGGGAATTGAAGGCGAGGCATTCGACGAAAAGCTAAGTAGCTGGGTAAAGCCAATTGATGAAAACGGCTTTTTCAATTTTATGAATTTCAGATTTATCAAGGAGGACTAAAAAAATGGGATTATTTGACTCAATTATGAAATCAGCGGGAAACGCTATCAAGGATGAGGCTTCAAAGGCGGCAAGCAATGCGGCTTCTTCAGTAGGTAAGGGCAAAAACCACACCGAATGCTTTACCTTCGATGCACTCCCCGAAAATTTAGCACAGCTTCAGGCACTTCCCGAGGCCTCTCTCGATTCCGCCTTCAAGACTACTGCTCTTACTATCGCAGTACTCTGTGCTTACGAAAAGGATCCTGACGCCTGCATCGAAATGCTGAACTTCCTTAAGGGACCTGCAGAGGTAAGTACTTACGAAAAGGGCTTTATCAAGGAACGTCTTAACGGCAAATTCTACAAGACCTTCTCCTTCTTTGTGGGTGCAACTCCCGAAAACGGCTACAAGCCCACAACTCCCTATACTATTCAGGTAAGCGAGAACCCCTACTCCTTCGATGACGAAAACTGGGCAACTCTTTACGTTACAAGCGGCGGCGCAGATAACCCCCGCCCCATCAAATTAAGAAAGAAGCCCTCAACAGGTCAGTGGTTCTTAAACGACATCCAGTGTCTTGCAGATATCCGCATTCCCGTTGCAGATGACCCCTGGGCGTAAAAGCCAAAAAAGAAAAACTTCATAAAAAGCAAGCATATAAAAATATACCGACCTCCGAAAGTCTGAACAATCGGAGGTCGATTTATTTTATTGCGTTCTTGCGTTTTCATCAATATTCAGGCAGCTCGTCAAGAGTCAGTACGTATTTGCTGTCGTATGCCTTTTTGATAATGCTCTTTTCGGTATATTTTTCACTGTATTCCGTGCCGTAGGAAGCAAATTCTCCGCCCCAGGTACAGAACCACGCCCACATCGTATTGGAGGCAACTGCCTGATCTATATCAAAGATGCATCCGTTTTCGGTAAGAGCAACGATCTTATTACTGTCGCTGTATGCGAGTGCTTCCTTGAATTTTGCGGTCTGGGGTGCATATACACGTTCACCGGGGTAGATATCCTCGCCCACTATATCAACGTATTCGTCACCGGGGTACCAGTCATCCTTCTGACCGTTGAATACCCAGATAAGATTATTACAACCGTACTTGTAGGTAAGCTCCTCGTAAAGATATACCCAGAGCTTCTTATATGCGTCGGAGCCCTTTGCTCCCCACCAGAACCAGCCGCCTGACGCCTCGTGAAGAGGACGCCATAATACAGGTACTCCCGCTTCTTCAAGGCGTTTTAACTGCTTTGCAATCTCCTTTATATCTCGGTCAATAAGCTCCTTACCTGTCTTATCCGTACCATTCATGACCTTTGCTATATCGAAGGTACTGTTTCTGGTATAGAAGCCACCCCACCAACGAGGGTTTCCGTTGTCACTATCGTTACCATCCTTGAGATATTCCGTAGGTGCATTCCAATGCCAGCAGAAAGTAACGATACCGCCCATATCACCGAATTCAATCGCCTTATCAACGGCATGACTTCTTGCACCGAGAGCCGTTCTTGAAGGGGTATAATCCATAAAGTCGAGTCCTAAAATAGCGGGAGTCTTGCCCGTTACCTTTCGGATAGCGGTAAATTCCTTACCATTATAGCCGTCGTCACATACCTGTCCTGACAGAACGTACTTTCCATAGCTGTCACAAAGAAGACTGAAAAGTGATTTTGTGCGGGCGTTGGCATTCTTATTTATAAGCGTATCGGAAACCTCGTACACTTCACTCTTTATGCCCTCTGCCTTTACTACTTTGATACAGTCCAGCTTTATCCAACCCCATGAGGGAGTAATCTTTATCTGATGACTGCCTTTCTTAAGGCTTATGCTGGGTATTGTATTTTCAGAGAGCTTGTCCTTTTCGCCCTTGAATACGCCGATAGGAGTACCGTCTATTATCAGGTTATTTTCCTTTTGAGAGCCGATACCCGAAGATACGAAGGTTATATCATACATTCCGTCTTCAGAAATATCAATGTCGATAGTAAGATAATCGGTCTTACCGCCGAAGTTCTCTACCGCCTTCCCACCTGAAAATTCATTTCCTGCGGAAATTTTGAGCGTACCGGAGAGCTTTCCCTCTTCTGCTTCGTAAACCGCTTCGGAGGAAGGCTTTTCCTCTTCAGGTTTTGTCGTAGCCGTTGTGGTTGTTTCGGGAGCAGAGCTTTCAGGTGCTTTTGTAGTCGTAGTAGTTTCGGGGACTTCCGTAACGGTAGTTGTTTCAGCCGTAGTGGTTTCGGGTGCAGACGTTACCTCTGACGAGGTTTCATCGGATGAGGATACTTCATCATCCGACGTTTCGGGCACCTCTGACGTACTGCTATCTGCCGACGTGGTAGTAGTAACCGCCGCAGAGGAATTATCAGAGGGCACAGCGTTACCGCATCCCGAAAGAGATATCAGAAGCGACGCTATAAGAATAACGGATAATAGCTTTTTCATAGGAAATGACTCCTTTTATCAATAAAATATAGGAATATTATAGCACGGTAATATTCTAATTGCAATACCGTATACCAGAAATAAAAAGCGTTGCACTGACCGAAATCGTGCAACGCTTTATTTTACAGATTTTTTATTTTATCTACAACCTTCTGGAGTGCCGCTTCTCTTGTGGCATCCTTGAAAAAGTCCTTTAACGCATCGGGAACGAGTCGCATCTTTTTACCGTATATCGAGATAGTTCCGCTGGAGGTATAGACGATTTTAGTCGTATCGTAGCAGGAAGGAACATTGTAGAAATTATCAAGAGAATCTCCGTCGCTTGTGAACATGGAGATCTTCGCTTCGAGAACGCCGCAACCGATAAGATATTCCTTGGCATCAGTCAGCTTTACACCTGCAAGAGCGGTGGTAAGCTCCTTTGATATATCGTCTGCCGTAGGCTTTGGAGCAACGGTAGTTTCAGGCTTTTTGGTCGTTGTTTCAGGGGCTTTAGTTGTTTCCGGCTTCTTTGTAGTTTCAGGCTTTACCGTTATTGATATTTCGGGATTTATAGTTACAGGCTTTTTTGTAGTCGTTTCGTAATCCGCATCAGGAGTATAATCGTCATAGGTCTTTACAACACAGCCTGATAACGCACTCACCATCATAACCGCCGCAAGAATAAGTGCAATCTTTCTTTTCATAAGTATTTCCTCCATACTGAATTTTTATATCCTTACTTACAATTATACATTTTAATAAAATAAAATTCAATACGAAAACTTAACAAAAAAGAAATATCTTTCTGCAAGGATATATGCATACCTTACAAGAAGGCTTATCGGATTATTGCTTCTTCAAAGGCTTTACGAAGCTCACTTGAAATCTCCTGCATCAGCTTTTCGTCTGTCTTTATCACCTGTCTGTCATAGGTCACAAGTCCGTTGGTTTCATCCTCCACGTCGCTGAGCTGGGTAAGAACGCAGGCGCAGAGTCCGTTCTTTATTGCAGGGATTATCTCGTCTATATAAAGAGTCTTTATTCCTTCACAAAGCTCCTTTTCGCTCGCAAAGGTCTTGTAGCCGTAATTCTTATCAAGGTTGAAGCTGTGACCTTCTATCTTGCAGGAGTATCCGCCGAACTCGGATAATACCAGCGGTCTTTCGGCTCTTGATGTAAGCTCTGCTTTCTTGAAATATATATGCTCGCTGTCAACGTCGCTGAATTTTTCCTTAAACCAGCCTGAGGTAGCGTCCCATATTCTTGTGGCATCAAGATTTTTCAGCTTAAGATAGATTCTGTCGGCGTCATACTGTCCCCAGCCTTCGTTGAAGATGGTATAATAGCATACTGACGGGTGATTATAAAGGAGCTTTACAGTTTCCTCCGCCATTCTTTCAAATAACGCCCTTCTGCGTTTTGAGGCTTTATGCTTTATACCCTTGCGAAGTCCGATGGTTGGCAGAGCGGTATCGATGAGGAAATTATATTTTCCGCTGTTTACCATATCCTGAAAAACTATCATTCCGTATTTATCGCAGTAATAATAGAAAAGCTCCGGCTCGATTTTGATATGCTTTCTGAGCATATTAAATCCTAGCTTTTTCATTGTCAGAATATCGTATTCGTAGCCCTTCGGAGAGGCGGGAGTATATATTCCATCGCTGAAATACCCCTGATCCAGTACCCCGTGGAAGAAATATGGCTTGCCGTTAAGACAGATATAGCTTCTGTCACCTATCTGCTCTGTGCCTATAGTACGCAAAGCAAAATAGGACTCTACCCTGTCCTCGCCTGACGAAAGAGTAAAGCTATAAAGATAAGGCTCCTCGGGTGTCCATAGCTTTGGCTCGGGGATTTCTATTTCACAGCTTTTCCCCTTAAAGCTACGTGCTATATCGACCTTTTCCGTATGTATCAGAACGGTTTTTTCTTCTTCGCCGCCTGACACCTCTATAGTTACTTTATCAAGACATACGTCCATTCTGATATCTCTGATATAGCTTTCGGGAACGCTCTCAAGCCATACCGCCTGCCATATTCCGCTGATGGGGGTATACCACATACCGCCACGCTTGTATCTCTGCTTGCCGTAGGGGTAGTCGGTATCCAGCTTGTCTACCGTTTCCACCTCTAAAAGATTTTCGCCGTCCTTTACAAGATCGGTTATTTCAAAGGTAAAGGGCAGATAACCGCCGTTATGCGCCCCTATTACCCTTTCGTTAAGATATACTATTGCAAACTGATCCACTGCTCCGAAATGAAGTAGTATTCTCCCCTTGTTGAAATTTTCGGGCAGAGTGAATTTTTTATAATAGCTATAGCTCTCGTTTTTTGATGTTTTTCTGTTTATACCTGAAATTCTCGACTCGGGAGGATAGGGAACGGTTATTTCGCCAAGCTTAGTTGATTCGCACTTTTTCATAACCGAAAGCTCCCACTTTCCGCAAAGGGAAAGATAGGAATCCCTTTTCATCTGCGGTCTGGGATATTCTGTCCAGTCGCATCCGTCCTTCTCAAAGGGAGTAGAAAGCTCACAAATTCTCACGTCAGTCACCTCGTTTAATGCTATATTTTAATTATATCATTCTCGCAAAATAATTGCAATAAAAATCAATAGCTTTCAAGACCTAAGCTGAAGGTATTGCACTTTACCTTTATAATACAAGGTGCAGAAAGCAGAATATCCGTGATATTATCCTTATTACGTGCTACAAACCCGGGATAGTGATGACGGAGCGCCTTTTCAAGTCCGAAAATATCCGAGCGGCAGTTTTCTCTTATATCGGTTGCCGCCTTTTCCATAAGAGCAGTAACCTCCTGCTCTGCCTTGCTTTTTACTGCCATTATCCTTGCGGTGTCGGTTTCCGATATTCCGCCTCTTTCATCAAATCTGCCGTCAGCTGTTACCGAGATATCGAAATAAAGCTCCGATTTCTCATTGAACTTCGGAGTAATAGCCGTTCTTACGCTGAAAAAGGTGATAGTAGAACGGTTATCGTTATCCTTTACCGTAACGGAGTATTCCGCCATTCTGTTACTTAAAAACTGAAGACCGACGCAGGATTCGGAATCTATAACTCCGCTTTTTCTTTTATCCGAAAAAACCACGCCGCCGTCAAGGACTATAGTCTTTTCGGCTTCCTGCTCCTCTTCTCCGCCCTTCTGCCCTTCACCCGATTCCTTCGGTACTGTGCCGTCGGTCTTCTGCTCGGATATTTTAAGTCTTGGAAGGTATGCGCTACCCGTACTGTTACAAAGACTGCTCATTATCTGATAGGCGTAATCGGCTACGGTGTGTCCTTCCGACGAGGCGTTTTCGATAAGATTTATAAGCCTTTGTGAAGATACGTAGCCCTCTTTAAAGCGGATGTCTATAAGCTCCTCGGCGGTATTTTCCGCACCGCATACGTAGGTCTTGGGATGGGAATGGTAGTTCGAAATAAAAAACTGCAGAGTTTTTGAAAGATCCTCATTACAAAGCTCTGAGCCTATTATTATAAGTCGGTTTTCGCTGAGCAGAAGATCCTTGCCTGACAGAATGGAGGCGTTTTTTGCCGCTGTCAGTATACTATCCCCTTCACCCACGGATTTAAGAACGTTTGGCTGTGTCTTATCAATCTGATTCTGTCCGCCCTCACTGGTCTGGGAGAAATACTGCATACTTATTCTGTAGATATTTCTGTCGGGGATATAATCTATTCCGAGAGCCTGCACTATCGCTCTGTCAGAAAGCTCCACGTACCTTACACACCCTGACAGAGAAAGGGACAGTACAAGAGAAAGTATAAAAGCTATGCTAATTTTCTTCATTTTCTTTTTCCTTTCGTGGTGCTTTTTTGCCTGTGAATAATACTATAAGCGGAATTACAACGCCTGCAAAAACAAGAGGAAATGCGGTATGGAGTATGCTTTGCAGAGTATCGTAATATCTTCTGTCAGAGCCTATAAGCATACACAATATAAGCGTTAAAGTGCCGTATATGGCAAGAAACCAGCCTTTTTTCCTTTTGCCTGAAGAGGTTTTGTAAAGCTCACCTGCCGAGGTGAAAAGAAGGGATATTTTTATGATTCCGCAAAGAAGCCACACTATTGCGTCTATGCCATCAAGCCGCTGAAATACCACCACATCCGAAAGAGAGGATATCACGTACAAAGGGTATTCAAGCTCGTTTAAATATGGACCGAAAACGAGGTTGTAAAGCAGATTAACGACCTCTAAAACAACGAATATCACCGCAAGGGAGTAGTATACAGCTCTGTTCGGCTTGTCGGTTATATTACTGCAAAGCACCGCAAAAACAAGCATTTCGCTATTACAGCTTATTTCGGATATCACCGCACGGAAAAGATAATTGCCGTCATCAATATACATAGGATAAAGATATGAAAAATCCAGCTTATCCGCCATAGTTATAAAAATCAGCAGAATGAGAAAAGCAAATATAGCCGTACCGAAAACCGCCGTTCTTGTTATGGCGCTTGCGCCCTTCATTGCCCCGTAAAGAGAAACTGCAATTATAAGCGCAGTACCGCTTATCAGAAGTAGTTCTCCTATGAGGGTATCGGTTATATATAGCTGAAGATTAAGAACGGAGTTTACTGTTACGGATAACAGAACTACGCCGAAAAGAACGCCTAATATTATCCCGTAGATGCGGTTTTTTCTGATTGCCGCTGTGAGAAAGTTATCCCCTTTGAATTTTATCGTCAGCAATAAAAGCGGCAGATAAAGGAGCAGTACGGAGAGCTTTGCCACAAGGATCGCGACAAATCTTTCAGAGCCGTAGCGGATAAGCTCTCCGGGTATCATTATCATTTCGGTTGTCAGCCTTGACGCTATAAATGCCAGGGTAAGCTGTTTACTGCTTATTCTGTTCAAGTTAATTCTCCTTTTCTGTTTTTCTCTTTGCTCTTCCTGAAAGCTGGGACAAGGTCACGTCACTACGGGAGAGATTTCTCCAGCTTATTCTGACAAAGGTGTCACGGAGTATGCTTTTTAAGGTAAAGGGTGCAAAGGGTGCCATATAGGGTACTCCGTAGGCGTTCTTTGAACATAGCCTGAAAAGAAGGAGCGTACCGACTACCGTTATTCCGAAAAGTCCGAAGATACCGCCCGCTAAAATAAAGACAAGGCGCATTATCATAAGGCTTTCGTATAAATCAGGTACTGCAAAGGAGCATAGTCCCGTGGCGGCTATAATAAGCACCACGGGTGCGCTCATAAGTCCTGCGGATACAGTAATTTCTCCTATAACAAGACCGCCTACGATACTTACTGCATGACCTACGCTTTTGGGCAGGCGCAGTCCCGCCTCTCTCATAATTTCATAAAGAGAATACATTATAAGGCATTCACCGAATACGGGAAAGGCGGTAGTCTGCACCGAGGAATAGATATTAAGCAAAAGACTGCTCCTTAACATCTCGGGATTGAAATTGCAGAGTGCTACGTAAAGTCCCGGTAGTATCACCGCTAAAATAAAGGCGGTAAAGCGGAGTATACGCATAAAGGCTGAAAAATAAGGCTTATGGGTATAGTCGTCCATCGTGTGAAAGTTCTCTATAAAAAGAGTCGGCAGTATAAGAGCAAAGGGCGTGCCGTCAACTATTATACCGATTCTGCCTTCGTAGAGTTTTGACACAAACACGTCTGGGCGCTCGCTGGTCATAACCTGCGGGAATAATCCGGGAGTATCCTCCTCTAAAAAGGACTGCAGAAATTCACTGCTTAAAATGGTATTGAGGGGAATATTCTTCAGCTTGTCCTTTACCGCATTTACCGTTTTATAATCTGCTCTGTCGGTAAGATAGCATATACATATATCGGTATTACTGCGCTCTCCCACCTTCATAAGCTCGGTCTTTAAGGTGGGGGATTTCATTCTGCGCCTTACCATTGAGATATTTATTCTGATGACCTCTATAAAGCCTTCTCTTGAGGCTCTTAAATTTATGTGGGTACTCGGCTCGTCTATACCTCTGAAGGAAAAGCCCTGAATACCTATTGCGATGGCATAATTCACTTCATCGCAGAGCATCACCGCAAAGCCTGACATTGCCGCCTGCAGTACCTCGTCGCAGGAATAGAGCTGGCGTTGTTCCTCCGCTATAAGCATAGTAGAGGCTATCTTATCAAAAAGCTCCTTTGCCGTGTGGCAGTCTTTAGGCGGATTTTCGGTAAGCGGTCTGTAGATGAGGTCGGCGAGCTTCATTTTATCTATCATACCCTCGCAGGTTATAAATACTATTTTCCTTCCCTCAATAACGGCAGGCTTTATAATTAAATCGGTACTGTTATTTATCATCGCTCTTATATTTACACAGTTCTCTTCAAGAGAGGCTGAAAGCTTTATATCCTTTAAAATATTACCTACCGATTTTTCAGAAAAATCAGGGATCTTTTCTTTCATCACAATGTCTCCTTTTTTTCGTTCTTCGTATATTTTCCCCTTTACGTATTTTTTTATCCGCAGAAGAAATAATAAATCAGGTAAATTTTTTAAGGGTGTGATATATTGCTTATCGTTATTATAAGATCGGTACTGCTTTACTTTATAATCGTACTGTCGCTACGGCTTATGGGCAAAAAACAACTCGCCCAGCTACAGCCCTCGGAGCTTGTGACTACTATTCTGATTTCAAATATTGCCACCCTTTCTCTTGAGGATCTTTCAGTACCTATGATATACGGAGTTATTCCTATTCTGATGGTGGTCAGCATGGATGTCATCATGTCTTATATAATGCTTAAAAGTACAAATATCAGAAGAATGGTAACGGGTACTCCGCAGATAATAATTTCCGATGGAAAGATAGATCAGCAGGTGATGAAGCGGCTTCGCTATACCATAGATGAGCTTATGGAGGCTATGAGAGAATGTATGATATTCGATCTGTCCGAGGTGCAGTATGCCATTGTAGAAACCACGGGGAAGATTAATTTCTTCCAGAAAAGCTGTTATAGAAACGTCGAGAAGGGCGATCTTGATATAAAGCAGACAAACTGCAATCCTCCCTCCCTTCTTATAAAGGACGGAGAGATAAATATTCCTGCTCTGTCCCGCTTTGATGGTGGTGAACAAAGGCTTATGAATCTGCTTTCGGAAAAGCATCTGTCGGTAATGGATATATTTATTATGACCTATTCCGATGATAAGGGAGCAAATATAATATTAAAGGATAAGAAAAAATGAAAAGACTTACACTATGTCTTATACTGATACCGCTGATGATATTATTCGGCGCTTATGCTTATTTTAACTGCAGAGAATGTGCAAGGGAAATAAAGCAGGAAATAAGATCGGCGGCAGAATGCTTTAAAAAAGAGGATTTTAACGCCGCTATAGAATTTTCCGATAAGGCAATCGATATGTGGCACAAGCTGTCGGACAGAACCGTTTTCGTTGAAGATATACAGAACGATATTGAAATAGAAATGACTCTCGCAAGAATATCCGAAATGGTAAAACAAAGGGACGACGATATTTTTGAAGAAAGCAGGGTGCTTTTCACTCTGCTCGATTCCTTCATAGATAAGCAGACGCCTACCCTTGCGAATATATTCTGATATAAAAATACCCGAAGAAGTTTTTGCTTCTTCGGGTAAAGGTGTTATTTGTCGTGCGGTGGAATCGGCTGAATGTGCACCCTCTTTCTTTTTCCTCACGCTATTTTAAAACCGCCGCACAGTAAGACTGTGTAAAGCACTATTCATCGTGCGGCAGAATTGGCTGAAGGGTCACCCTTCATTCGGATGCTTTGAAATTATAGATAGGTCTTATTCTTGTCATTATATCGGCGGTAGGCTCTATATTGGCAATAATCTCGTCAATGCTCTTATATGCCATAGGGGACTCGTCAAGGGTAGAGGTATTTATGCAGGTGGAATATATGCCCTTCATCTGTGCGGTGTATTCCTCCATAGTGAGTCGCTCGAATGCCATATTTCTCGACATCAGTCTGCCTGCTCCGTGGGGTGCTGAATAGTTCCAGTCAGGGTTGCCCTTGCCGATACAGATAAGGCTACCGTCACGCATATTGATGGGAATAAGCAGTCTTTCTCCCGCCTTTGCGGATACTGCGCCCTTTCGTAAGATCATCTCATCGATATCGATATAATTATGGATGGTCTGGAAGCTGTCACAGGCATTGAGTCCCGTTTTTGAAAGCAGGATTTCCGCCATCTTTTCACGGTTTCTCTTTGCGAACTGCTGACATATCTCTATATCGTGCAGATAGTCCTCCATAAAGGAGCCGTAAAGGAAGCAAAGCTCACGGGGCATTGTGGGCTCTTTAAGCTCCCATTCCTTGTCAAGTGCCTTTAAGGTGCTCTGAATTTCTGTTCTTCTTCCCTGCTCCTTATATGTACGGATTATCTCTTCTCTCTTCTGATAATAATTTTCCGCCTTACCCATATTAAGATCAATTGCTATATTCTGATAATACTCCGCTACCTGAGTACCAAGATTGCGGCTACCCGAATGGATAACAAGATACTTATTGCCCTCATCGTCGGTATCGATTTCGATAAAGTGGTTACCGCCACCAAGAGTACCGAGGCTTCTTTCAAGTCGCTTTGTGTCCTTCAGATTTCTGTAGCAACGAAGAGTGGTCAGGTCGAAATGCTCCTGTCTGCCCTC
>JAFQUH010000119.1 GCA_017408635.1 Ruminiclostridium sp.
ATTTCGACGTGAGCGGGAACGGAAGAGGAACCTGCAAACTGAGCATCACCATGCATACGGCCCATGGAGTCGGTGAGACCGTAGGAAGCAGGGCCTGCTGCCATGTTGTCGGGGTGAAGTGTACGACCTGTACCACCACCGGAAGCAACTGAGAAGTACTTCTTGCCGTTTTCAATAGCCCACTTCTTGTATGTGCCTGCAACGGGGTGCTGGAATCTTGTGGGGTTAGTGGAGTTACCTGTGATGGAAACTTCAACGCCTTCCATCTTCATGATAGCAACGCCTTCTGTAACGTCGTTACAACCGAAGCAACGAACCTTAGCCTTGTCGCCCTTTGAGTATGCGATTTCTCTTACTACTTCGAGCTTATCGTTGGAGATATCATATTCTGTCTGAACGTATGTGAAGCCGTTGATTCTGGAAATGATCTGAGCGGCATCCTTACCAAGACCGTTTAAGATAACTCTTAAGGGTTCTTTTCTTGCCTTGTTAGCTGTTCTTGCGATACCGATAGCACCTTCAGCAGCTGCGAAGGATTCGTGACCTGCTAAGAAGCAGAAGCACTTTGTATCTTCTTCAAGAAGCATCTTGCCGAGGTTACCGTGACCAAGACCAACACTTCTGTTTTCAGCAACAGAGCCGGGGATGCAGAATGCCTGTAAGCCTTCGCCGATTGCAGCTGCAGCTTCGCTTGCCTTCTTGATTCCTCTCTTGAGAGCGATTGCTGTACCGAGTGTGTATGCCCATACAGCGTTCTCGAATGCGATGGGCTGTACGCCCTTAACGATTTCTTCTACGTTGATTCCCTTGGAAAGGCAAAGATCTCTTGCTTCTTCGATTTCCTTCATACCAAGGGTTTCAAGACAAGCAGCAATCTTGGCTGCACGTCTTTCCTGACCTTCAAATTTAGCCATTATATCTTTACTCCTTCCTAATTATTCTTCACGGGGATCGATCTTCTTAACAGCTTCATCATATCTGCCGTACTGACCCATGTTAGCCTTGTAAGCTTCATCAGGAGTCTTGCCGTGGCGAATGTCTTCGAGCATCTTGCCAAGACGGATGAACTGATAGCCGATGATTTCGTTGTTTTCGTCAAGACCGAGGGATGTGATGTAGCCCTCTGCCATTTCCATGTAACGTACACCCTTTTCCTTTGTGGAGAAGATTGTACCGATCTGTGAACGAAGGCCCTTACCTAAGTCCTCAAGACCAGCACCGATGGGAAGACCATCTTCGGAGAAGGCTGTCTGTGTACGACCGTAAACGATCTGTAAGAAAAGCTCACGCATAGCTGTGTTGATAGCGTCACAAACGAGGTCTGTGTTAAGAGCTTCTAAAAGTGTCTTACCGGGGAGGATTTCACCTGCCATAGCTGCGGAGTGAGTCATACCGGAGCATCCGAGTGTTTCAACTAATGCTTCTTCGATGATACCATCCTTAACGTTGAGTGTCAGCTTGCAGGCGCCCTGCTGAGGTGCACACCAGCCTATACCGTGTGTAAGACCGCTGATATCGGAAATCTGATAGGCTTTAACCCACTTGCCCTCTTCGGGAATGGGTGCGGGACCGTGCTTGGGGCCTTTGGCAACCACGCACATGTTCTGAACTTCATGAGAAAAACTTGCCATTTTTCTGCTCCTTTCAAAATTGTTACAGTTCCTGTCCGCTTTCGGACAAGTCACATATACAAATATATTATATACCATTCTGAAGAAAATTTCAATAGTTTTCAGAAAAATCCGTCAATAAAATAACAAAGTTTTTTCTTATAAAAAATATAGTCCCTGAAAACAAGGACTATATTTTTTTAGGTCATCTTCTCTTTTTTGAGAGGATTGCAATTCCTGTCAAAGCAAATACAACGCTTGCTGCAACCGCCATACCCTCCGCACCCGTATCGGGAGCAGGCTTTACGGGATCATCAGTTTCGGGATCGTCGGTTTCGGGATCATCAGTTTCGGAATCGTCAGTTTCGGGATCGTCAGTTTCGGGATCGTCAGTTTCGGGATTGCTGTCCTCCTGTACTTCCTTCACTTCCACTATGTTTGAGCATTCTGCACGCTGAATCTCATAGCCGTCCTTTTTTGTAAGTATGATTCTGAAGCTCCATTCATCCGACGCTTCAAGTCCATCTACCGTATAATTACCTGCGCTTGCGTCGTCAAGCTCGGCAATTTCCTCCCAATTACCATCAATAAGCTGTTCAATCTCCACGCCATAGATGTCGCTCACTTCATCCCATGTAAGAATCACAGAATCTTCATCGTATTCTGTGCCGTACAACTGAACAGGACATTCGGTTCCGATATAGTGAGTCTGCGTATTATTATACACAAGATTATCGTTGCTGTGTGTTGTTTCCACTGTTACCGTCACCATTTTAGAAAGATCTCCTTTGCCGATGATTTCCTTTTCATCAAGGTCAAAGAATATCATATCCTCTGCTGTAAGATTTTCAAAAGTATCGGTATATATCACGCTTCCCCTGCTGTCTGATACATTTATTGTACCGCTTGCAAGAACGTGATTTTCATTTTTGATCATTACATAAAGCAGATTTTCCTTCTCGGATTTGTAATCATCAATATATACACGGATAGCTGTAGTTGAAAAATCCACAGGATGCTTATTATTATCAGGAGAATCGTCAGAAGGCCCGATATCGTTTGTTTCGCTTATTTCTTCAGCTGTAACGTAGAATTTCTCTCCGATAACGTTAGCACTGTCAGAAATAGAAATAGTGAATTCTTGCGATTCTCCCGTTTCTAAATCCGCATCTTCAAGCAGATGACTGCCAATGTTGTTGCCTTTTTCATCTGTAAAGCTGAATAATATCATATCAACATCGTCGCTACCGTTATTGGTCAGGTAAACATCCATAGGGATATCCGAATTTTCCAAAAGATCATAAGCGTCAACATCTACATAATCAACTCTTATATCCGACTTTTCCTTTATAGTTTTAAGATACAGATTGCATATCTCAAAGGATTGCTCACCATCCGACAAATTACAGAGAATCGTGTTATCTCTGACGATCATTCTACCTATATTTTCACTTACCGTATCGTATTCAAAAGGTGCTGTCAGCTTTTCGCCGTGACGTGCCATTACATAAAACACGCTATCGCCTTCAGGATTGGGTTTTCCGACATAGCAGATACTACCATCGTCAAGCACGCAGAAGAGGTTGGAAATCTCTTCCTGTGCAAATTCAGTCGGCGATTCTCCTGCCGCGGCTACACTGTAAAGTCTTGTACCATTCTGCCATACAAGCATACCGTTGTTATAGTCGGTAAACTGCACAGTTTCTATATTTCCTTCGCTTACAAGAACAGGCTCACCGCCGTTTACATCAAGAAGATACAGCTTGGTATCGCCGTTTGTTTCATAATTTCCATCACCTTCAAGAGTGTAGGCGATGTACGTTTTACCGGAAATGTTGCCAATCCTGAGTGCAAGGATATGAGGCAGACCTTCCTTTATAACCATGGATTCCTCACCATCGAAAAGAACGATATTATTGTTATTGGTATTTCCGAAGGGATCGCCGTCCATATTGTGATACCATACGCTGTAGCCCTTGTCTGTAGCAAGAGAGAAATTGTAGCCGTCAGCGCCATATATCAGCTCCGTTTCACCGAAGGTCATAGTTTCCTTATCAAGCCTTGATAAAGCTATACCAACTGCACCGGTAACCTTATCCGCATCAGCATCATCATCGAAAATTTCCGTTGCCTGCTGGTATATAAGGAATATGTCCTCACC
This sequence comes from Ruminiclostridium sp., assembly GCA_017408635.1. GTDB lineage: Bacteria > Bacillota > Clostridia > Oscillospirales > Ruminococcaceae > Ruminiclostridium_E. The sequence goes on from JAFQUH010000119.1 coordinate 3,772, forward strand.
CTTCTTATAAAGTCTGGGAGAAAATTCTGCATACCTGCTATTATTTACAGCAGTAGTTTCACTCCATTTGCCTTCTGAGTAAACAGATGTAACAATATATGTCTGATTATTTATACCGCGTGAAGTATCGGTATTGACAGCCGCAATGATAGTTGTGTCGCCGTCAACCAGAACATCGGCGTCAGAGAAGGGAGATACGTTTTCTGCGATTACTCCCTGCTCATTGTCATTCAGAGAGAGTTGGTCATTGCTTGATTGTGTGGCGGAATAATTATCCGCATTCAGCATACTTTCCAAAGTATCACGCTCGAAGGAGCAAGGGGTGGTATATGCCACCTCATCACGGACGGCAATTGTCCTTGCTATATCATTCTTCCTTGTATATATATTATAGCTTCCTGACAATAGTTGTTTCGTGTATTTAAAGAACAGGAAGCTTGCCTGTATACCAAGCTCGCCCGTCAGATCTATAGTATTAAGTCCTACCTCGCTTGCATCGTCATTGTAAATGCAGATTGATACAGGCAGTGAAGCGCCGCCATATATACCCAGACTTGCCACTTTTTTTAGTCCGATGCCTGCAAAAAACTTGACATATGGCTGTATCTTAAGGTCTAAACTGCCGCTGACCTTGGTATCCTCACCAAAATCACTTATTTTCAGTTCGGCGACTGTAGAAACGTTGACACCCGCACTTATATCAAAAACAAAAGGTATTACCCAGATCAGAGTCTGCCACGAATGATTCACGCATACGTCTATAGAAAGAACGACCTTTACGCTGATTGAATCCAGAGCCTTGCCGGCTGTATCAATCTTGGCAGAACCATATCCGGCTATGTTTACTTTACACTTCACAGGTATTCCGGGAACATTAGAATCGCTTTGAGAGTTTACGTAATTTATCCATGTTTCCTTTGAACGCATAGCCGCCAATCCGGTAAGACCGCTATCCACGTCTTCAAGCCAGTTTTCAAGGGAATTCGTGAAACCATTCCATTTGCTATCGTCCTTCATAACGTCCTTGCTTACTCCTACTGCAACACGAACTTCATCGTTGACATAGGAAGCATAGACAGGAAATTCCGGCAAGCTCAACGAAAGCGAACCAAGCCAGCTATATTCGTCAGGCAGAGTTATATCCAGACTTCCTACGTCGAGTTTGAAATCCAGCTCACTTGAGTTGTCCTTGACTTTAAGATAAATAGGCTTTTCCAGCTTATACCCGTCCTTGAATTCTACTTCAACAGAAAGCTTTCCGCCGCCTGAAATCGACTCAGTGTTTATACGTATATTGTTTTCCTTTGTTGAGCTGATAAGCTTGTTATCACAGTAAACCATAAAGTTTTTGGCTTCAGTTCCGGATGTACTGACGCGCAGAAAAATATCATAATAGGTGGGGTTCAAAACTGTGATCTGACGATTTATAGTGTGTGCGGAGTTAAGTACGTCTATGCCATTTCCATCCTCGGTGTCAGAATAATACACATTGTCTATTGAATATGACGCACTATTCAACCTTATGACAGTCACCTGATATTCTTTATCTCTAAAAGTAATGTCATTTACAGACACAGACTCATATCCTTGGGTGAAAACTTTGACACTGGGCCAGTAAACGCTTTTAACCGTTGCTTCGCCGCCGCTCCCGGTGACAGTACTATATGAGTTACCCATTTCACTCCATTCGACCTTTGCACCTGATATAGGATTGTTATCCTGATCAACCACCTTTATCGGATATGTGTGTATTCGTCTGACCTGTGGTCCGAACCGCGATGATACCGCATCCTGAGTTTCAGAATCAGACACTGTAATTTCTTCCGCTCCTGCCGCAAAAGCATTGGGTACGCCGAAATAATTCAGCACATCATAAAGCGGCGACGCTGTTACGGATAATATCATAACAAACGCCATTATTCCTGATAGCAATCGTTTTGCTGTATTTCGCATAGACTTTCCTCCAATACTACATTAAATTACCTTAATTATATATCATCATCCACTTTTTGTCAATCGGTAAAGTGCACAAGGATACACCTTACTTTTTGAAGCTTACATCATACTAAAAAGCTCCGGGAGAAACCATTCCCCCGGAGCTTCCGCTTTACCCGTCGTATATTTGTATACTGTTAAATTTGCTATATCACAGTTATCGAATTCGCAAGCTTGATTTTACAGAGCTTTTCCGTCTTTCCGTCAGCACGTATTATACGGACAAAAGCACCGTCGGAATAAACTATCTCGCCCTCATCGGTGATATGATAATCCATAACGCCCTTTTTAAGCACGGTTTCCCTGCCATTTTCGTTCTTTATAAGCTCCCAGCCTGAAGGGATAATGCCCTCCTCACTGTCATCACTTAACTGCTTTTGCGCCTTTATCATATTGCCCTCTACAAAAAGTTCTCTTTCATCGGGATTCTTTGTTTTGGAGGGATTGCTTCCGCCTGTGCGCAAAGGTTCTCCGCCAAACGCCATTGAAAATACGCTTAAAAATCCACCTATAGCCTTTACTATTCTCACGGGGAACAGCAAGATATCCATTAAAAGATTACTCTTTTTCTTTGTAGGCTGGTACTCTCTTTTTATGTAATAAAGATTGCCCTCTTTATCGTCTGACGGCTTTATATAATCAAAATTATCGTCGGAAATTATATCGTCGAGCTCGCCGGTACTTTCGTTATAGCAACAGATGGAGCAGGGACTTTTTTCAACCACGTTACCCACGTTATCTCTTGCATAGCCCATGGCGGTATAATATATCTTATTACTGTCAGTCTTTGATATAAAGGGATGGGTTTCACTTGTAAAGCCTTCCGTTACCTGATTTACACCGCCTGTATTTATATCCGCAATACCGATGTGTCTTTCATAATTTCCAAGACCTGCAACAATTACACACTTGTCGCCTTCGGCACAGATATCGGTGATATCAAATTCCTTATTGGCGAAAACGTAGGTTTCGTCACCGCTATCGGAATCCTTTAAATACATACCGCCCATACCGTCGATAAAGGTACTGTAGATGAGCTTACCGCCGTAATTTCCTACGGAACGGAGATACAGCATTCTGTTGCCGGTTTCGTACTCCTTGGGCTCGACTCCCATAAATCTTGCGCCCTTGCCCGTGGTCTTCCACTCGTCACGCTGACGCATCCTGGTTACAGTATCGATATAGTTCTTTATTCTTTCGCAGGTGATGATACGGCTCTTGCCGTTTTCGATAAGATTAAGCTCACCCTCGCTTATACAATAAATCTTCATAATTTCCCCTTTTTATTATTCGTACATTATATTTCCCTTTTCCAGCTTTCCCGTATAGCCATAATAAAAGCCGAGATGCGTTACAACGGGAATAATCGCATAGCAGAGCATATAGATAAAGGGTACGAATATCTGCATACTGTCTATATTGCTGTCAGGTACCAGTAAAAGAGATAAAGGGTATATCATACCGTCTGCTATTCTGTGAATAAGTGTGATATCAAAATACCAGTTTGTGAGCTTTGCTATAAGCAGTACCACGGAGGGTACAAACATTATGCCCATAAGCGCCGCACCTATCTTCACCCATTTTTTCATATCCGGCTCTTCGCATTTATGAAGGGTGACGTATCTCTTTTCTCTGTTTCCGTCCTTATAGGCTACAGTGAACATCATTGAATAGAATATCGCTATCGCAAGTATGAAAATCAATACCTTCATAAAGTCGTTGCCGATAAAGGGCGCAGTCGAGAGAGTCATTATAGCACAGAGAATATTGCCGAAGAGCATATATAATCCGCCTGACAGTAACAGCTTTAAGAAGGACTGTCTTTCCGATTTATTGAAATAATCCATATATCCGCTTACTCCTTTGTGACTTCGTTTATAACCTTGCCTGTGAGGATATTGTTAAGCACCTCGCCTGCCTGCTCGTTACGAAGTAATGCATCCTCGCTATAGCCCAGCAGATCGCTGGTCATATTCCTGATAGCAAAGCCTAAAACCTCGGGACAGGAATTTTCCCACTTTGCATCCTTTACAAATTCCGTATCCTTAAGACTTATAAAGGTCTTTCCGAGATATCTGTCAGCGCCTGTAACCTTTCCCAGATCCTTGAACATTGAGTCAAAGCTCACTTCATTTCCCTGATCGTCAGAGCTTAATATACCCGTATCACAGATAAAAAGCTGTGCCACGCCTCTTTGCATCTCGCCGAAGAATTTTGTAGCGTTTGAATTTACGTACTGGGGATCGGGGTTGGACTTTGTAAGGTCTATCATATATACGTCAACGTGCACGTTGCCGTCCTTGTTATAGTCGGGGCAGTATTTTTCAAGCGCCAGCTCCACGTCCTTCACCTTATGGAAAAGGTTGGGCGCCTTCTGACTGTCGGAGGTAACCAGCACCACCGTCATATCCGAATTTTCTCTTGTAAGAGTCTGATGTATAAGGAAGATAAGCACGAAGGCGAAAAACGCTCCCACTATAAGAAACCATTTATTGTGGTATATAAAATTTTCTACCGCCGCCATACCCGTAGGCTTTTCTATTACCACCTTATCCGCTTCGGTTTCGATTATCTCGCTTTCCTCTATCAGTCCCTGCTTCATTTTGAGCAGTTCTCTTTTTTCATCATTGTAGCTTGCCATTGAATATTTATCCTTTCAGGAATCAGTTATCTCTTAAATAGGTTTTGCCGCTGTAAAGATTTGATACAAACTCCATAGCCTGCTTTTCGCTATCCTTATCCGTATTCTTTACCGCTATACATATTTCTGTAGTGAGCAGCTTATTATCCTCACCGAATTTGGTATTCGTCATATCAATAAGATAGGTATCGGTGCCGGTAATTTCCGTTAAGTCTGCGAATATCTCACGGTTTTCCGCCTTCATATAATCGGCGTAGAGAGAGGTGAGCTTTGCTCTTGTACCTATAAATACAGAAGCATTTCCGTTATCAACCTCGGCATAAAGGTCGGCAAAGCCCATAACGGCGTCGTTTCCCGCTTGCTTTATGCTTACCTTTACCTTGCCGTTTTTATCAAAATCGGGACAATGCTTTTCGGTGCCGCTTTCTAAAAACTGTCGCATGGTAACGTTATAATTTCCTGCAGAATATATCGTAATATCAGGCTTTTCGTAGAAAATAAAAAACCAGCAGATGATAACAGCTATTATAATCAGCACAAAACCGATGATTATACCCAGCTTATTATGCCAGAGAAAATTCTTCAGCTTTCCTGCAAAGGTATCCGGCATAGCTACCTCGTAGCCGCTTTCGTCTATAGCTTCGCTTTCCTCTATAAGTCCCTGCTTTAATTTTAAAAGCTCTCTCTTATCGTTATCGATTGACATTACAGCACCCCTTTCAGCATACATATTTTACTTTTTTAATATAAAGAGAATTTAAACAATTATCAGTAATTGCATTGCGGTCGCAAAAAACCATATTAATTATAGCATAAGAAGGGATAAAAAGCAAGTCCGCCCACTTTGTATAGTGGGCGGATGATTGTTATTCAATTTTTTACTTAACGATTGATGCGATAACTCCGACAAATTCATCCTGCGTCAATCCGCAGGCAATAATTCGGAAACCGGCATTTTGATACATAAATTCAGCATACATCTCTCCGATTGGAGTTTGTGCAATTCCTACTTCAACATCGTTAATAACGGATCGTGTCTGCATGTTGGCAAACAAATTGCAAAAATCAAACGGCAAACAATTCTTGTCAATATTTACCGCCACACCTCTTGAAAAATCCTCATTTGAATACTGGAGCCTGTTGCCATCAAAGTATATCTCTCCGCTTGTTTTTCTTTTGTAAATACCTAAACGCTGATTATCCTTGCTTTCAATATCAATCGGTACAGACGGGAAAATGTTCACCCCGTAATACTCATTGACTTCATCATCAGTCATAGGGATAAAATCATCAGTCATAAGAGCGATAAACATTTTTTCAGAGATACTTGGCAGCTTCTCAATTTCTAAAACACGTATCTCATTATTATTTGTGGTTTTATCTGCTTGCTCAAGATTATTTGAATTGCTGATTGTTTCACCATCAGAATCTGTTGTCTGCTGTAATGAGTTTTCACTATCGGGATTACCAGTAATAACGGAACCTTCTGACGTATCAGGTGATACGGTTTCAAGCATTCCGCCGTGCCATACACCAAACCCGAGTAATGCTACAAAGCATAAGCAACACATTGAAGTGACAACGTTAATTACCGTTTTTTTCTTTTTCTTTTGCTCAACAACGTAACAGTCTCTGCGCTTCAGCAGATTTTCAGTTAATTCATCATAATTCTTCATAAATAAAGCCCTCCTTGTTAAGTTCTGATTTCAAAGCATTTTTGGCACGGTAAACGAGGTTTTTCATCTGACGGGCATTCTTTTTCATAACAATAGCTGTTTCGGCATTTGATAATCCTTCAAAATAGAGCAACCATAATACTTGTCTGTACTCGACGTTTAATTTTTTCAAGGCTCTATGTACAATAATTCTGCGTTCTTCAATAATATAGAGCCTTTCAAGGTCATACTCATCCTGAAGGGTATTCTCTATATCATCAAAGGGTGTATTCAGACGCTTTAAATTATGTCTGATATAATCAATAGCCACGTTTCGTCCAATGGTATAAAGCCAGGTTTTAAAAGAATATTTTGCTTTAAACTTTGGCTTTCGTGTTATGATTTTGAAAAAGGTCTCTTCCATCAATTCCTCGGCAACGGATACATTATTAACGATACCGTTAAGATAGAGAGTTAAGCTGTCGCTGTAATCCCTTACGATTTCTGCCAAGCCTTTGTCATCACCATCAAGGAAACGGCGGTAGCTACTTGCACCGTTGTCCATTGATATGCTCCTTTCCGAAAGGTGTTTCTCTGCCCTTTCACTTATTAAACGGAATAAACCACAAAAAGTCTCACCTGTTTTTATATACAAAAAGGACTACGACAAAATCGTAGTCCTTGATTTTATTAATACAGCTTCGCACCTGCGGGGATATGGTCGTCAACCATAAGTAAGTGGAGCTTTTCTTCGCCTTCCTCTGTGTGAACAGCGGAGAGGAGCATACCGTTTGATTCGATGCCCATCATTGCTCTGGGAGGCAGGTTTGTGATAGCGATAAGAGTCTTGCCGATAAGCTCTTCGGGTTCATAATAAGCGTGGATACCGCTTAAAATCGTACGGTCAGTACCTGTACCGTCATCAAGAGTGAACTGTAAGAGCTTCTTGGACTTCTTTACTGCTTCGCATGCCTTGACCTTTACTGCACGGAAGTCTGACTTTGAGAAGGTTTCAAAATCTACTGCATCCTCAAATAAAGGCTCGATTTCTACCTTTGAGAAGTCGATGACTTCTGCTACCGCTTCAGCTTCGGGAGCGGCTTCAGTTGATGTTGCTACGGGTGTAGCTACGGGAGTGTTGTTCTTCTTTGCAGTTACTTCAGGCTTCATTGTTGGGAATAATAATACGTCACGGATAGAAGCGCTGTCTGTAAGAAGCATTACGAATCTGTCAAGTCCCATACCAAGACCGCCCGTCGGAGGCAGACCGTATTCAAGGGCGGTGATGAAGTCTTCGTCGATTTCAGCATTTGCGCCCTGCTTTCTCTTTTCTTCAACCTGCTTTGTGAAACGCTCTCTCTGATCGATAGGATCGTTAAGCTCAGAGAAGGCGTTACCGAATTCACAGCAGTTGATGAAGTATTCAAATCTTTCTGTAAATGCGGGATCTGTGGGCTTTCTCTTTGCAAGAGGAGAGTTTTCTACGGGGTAATCGTAAATGATTGTAGGCTGAACCAGCTTATCCTCTACGAATTCTTCGAATAATGCGATAAGAACGTCACCCTTTGTAGCGGTAGCGCTTACTTCAACGTTCTTTGCCTTTGCTACTGCACGAGCGGCTTCGTCGTCTGCCCAGCTGTTGTAGTCGGCGTCGGCGTACTTCTTTACGGAATCGATCATTGTAAGACGTTCCCAGGGCTTGCCGATTGCGATTTCCTTACCCTGATACATAACCGTATCAGTACCGCATACCTTGATTGCTACCGTACGGTAAAGCTCTTCGATAAGATCCATCATTCCGTAATAGTCTGTGTATGCCTGATACATTTCGATGGAGGTAAATTCGGGGTTATGAGTAGCGTCCATACCTTCATTTCTGAAGATTCTGCCTACTTCGTAAACTCTGTCAAAGCCGCCTACGATAAGACGCTTTAAGTAAAGCTCTGTTTCGATACGAAGGTACATATCTATATCAAGAGCATTATGGTGTGTAACGAAGGGACGTGCCGCCGCACCGATTTCAAGTGTGTGCAGAACGGGTGTATCTACTTCGATATAGCCCTTACTGTCAAGGAAGCTTCTGATTTCTCTGATAATCATTGAACGCTTTACGAAGGTATCCTTTACTTCGGGGTTTGCGATAAGGTCAAGATAACGCTTTCTGTAACGTTCTTCCTTATCTCTCAGACCGTGCCACTTTTCAGGCAGGGGGAGAAGGGACTTTGCAAGGAGCTTGATGCTCTTTGCGTGTACCGAGATTTCTCCTCTTCTTGTCTTGAATACAAGACCTGTAAGACCTACGATGTCGCCTAAATCCCACTTCTTGAATTCCTTGAAGTTGTCCTCGCCGATATCGTCAATCTTTACGTATACCTGCATTCTGCCGCTGTCGTCACGGATATCGATAAAGTTTGCCTTACCCATATCTCTCCAGCTGGTGATTCTTCCGGCGATGGTTACGTCTGTATTTTCAAGAGCGTCAAAATTTTCTCTTATCTGCTCTGCCTTATGAGTTACGTCAAACTTTGTTGTTTCATAAGGATTTTTACCGCTGAGCTTTAACTCATTCAGCTTTTCTATTCTTATTCTGTGCTGTTCGTCAAGCTGTGCTAAAGCTTCTTCCTCTGTCAGCAGAATTTCTTCTGTCTGGTTGTTTGCCATTGTTGTCTTTCCTTTCCCTTTTTAATAATTACTTGTCGATTTCCTTGATGATATACTTCTTTATACCCATAGGAGCTTCAACTGTGATTTCTTCACCGAGCTTCTTACCGATGCAGGCTTTACCTATAGGAGATTCATCGGAAAGCTTCATTTCCTTTACGTCAACTTCCTTTGAGCCTACGAGGGAAATCTTAAGCACCTTGCCGTCGTCAAGAGATTCAAGAATAACCTTGTTACCAACGCTTACGTGTTCTGTTGTAAGCTCGTCTTCGTCAAGGACTCTCACGTTCATAAGAGTAGCTTCGATTTCTGCAATTCTCGCTTCTACGATACCCTGCTCGTTCTTTGCTTCATCATATTCAGAGTTTTCTGAAAGGTCGCCGAAGCCTCTTGCTGTCTTGATTTTTTCAGCAATTTCCTTTCTTGTAACGGACTTTAAATGCTCCAGCTCGTTCTCTAAATTTTTAAGACCTTCTTTTGTTAATACTGTCTGCTTTGTTGCCATTGGTTTGTTACCTCCGTAAATTACGCTTATGCGTTGTATTATGCCTTTAAAGGCTTGTTGTCATATTGATGCTACCGTTTCAAGAGCCTTCTGAAGCTGTGAATCGGTGGTGGGATCGGCAAACTTTATCGCCATTTCCTCCTGTTGTGTGATATCTATAATATATCCGGGCTTTAAGCCTACGTCACGGAAGCTCTCTGATTTTGTCAGAATAACTCTTGCCGTGGATATCGATACTGCACTACCGTCCTTAAAGCTCTTGGTAGTCTGAAGCTCCGTCTTACCTGCAGTTACAGAGCCTACCAGCACGCCGCCGGAATAATCCCTGATTGCCGCCGCAAATAGCTCTGCGGCACAGGCTGTATTGCCGTTTACGATAACCGTCATAGGCTTCTTTATTTCCATAGTGCCGTCGGTCATCAGAATTTCTTCCTCCGTACCGTCGGAAAGCACCTTTTTTGCCACCGTGGATTTTGGTAATATTCTGCTCAGCATATTCTGCAGAGGAGCTATATCTCCCTCGGATGTGCCTCTTACGTCGAAAACGTAGCCAAGCACCGACTGGGACTCAAATTTGTCGATAAGCTGAATGAACTGATCGTCTGTAAGCGCATTGAAGGTGGATATCTTTATATAGGCATAGCCATCTATCATTTTGCCCTTTACCGACTGAAGCTCGATAACCTGTCTTACAAGCGTTACCGTGTTTTCAGTACCGTCGGGAGCCTTTGTGGTGATAGTAACCTTGGTACCCTCGTCACCCTCAAGCTGCTTCTGTGCCTGTAAAGCACCGATATTCAGCAGATCCTTGTTATTTACCTTTGTAATAACGTAGCCCTTTTCTATCTCCGCAACCTCTGCTGGCGAATGCTCGTGCACCTGGGTTACCTTGAGATAGTCGCCCTCGATTTCGGTTTCAACACCGATACCGATTATTTCGCCGCTGTCAATCTGTTGCTTTTTATAATATTCACTTGTGGTGTAATATTTTGCGTACTTATCGTCAAGTCCTGAAATGTAACCGTCCATAATTCCGCCGAGAATGTCCGTTTCGTCAAGCTCGTATATTGAAGAGCCTCTGACGAAGGTATCTATCTCCTTGATTTTGGCGTTTATCGTTTCTCTCTCCTGCACACCCGACACCATCGAATTGTACATATTGAGAGATACCGTCATCGTAAGTACGAAGGTGATTGCACAGGCAACCGCCACAAGACTTATTGCAACGCCAAGGGAAACCTTTTTGTTCATTTTCGTTCCTCTGTTCTGCTTATGTTATTAATCAATATATTTCCACGTAGCCGAAGGGATCTACCGGCTCACCGTCGTATCTGATCTCAAAATGGAGATGCGGTCCCGTGGAATATCCCGTATTGCCGACAGTTCCGAGTACGTCGCCCTTTTCTACCACCTGACCTACGTATACATTTACCGTATCCATATGAGCATAGGTGGAGGTGTATAATCCGCCGTGATCCACTACTACGTATTTGCCGTAGCTGTAGCCGGGGATATACCAGTCCTCTGCAATGATTACCGTGCCGCCCTTGGTAGCGTAGATATTACTGCCGTAGATTCCCCAGTCGCCTATATCTATACCCTTGTGCATTCTCCAGAAATCATAGTCCCAACCAAAATAGCAGGAGATATAGCTGAAGCCGGGCACAGGCCATATCCAGTCGCCCTCCTGAAGAGTAGTACCCTGCTGGGTGTTCTGAATTATAAGCTCCTTTAACTGCTCCTCAAAGGCTTCTATTTCAGCCTCTCCGACAGTTACAAGATACTGCAGATTGTCCTGCTCGTACTGAAGGTCGTTTAAAATTCCCTGATACTTGTCGTAGTCAGCCTGATAACCGTCAGCCTTCTGCTGCGCTTTATCCTGAAGAGTCACAAGGTCTGCCTTTTCATCTTCAAGAATCTTCATATTGCCTTCAAGAAGGTCACGCTTTTCCTCCAGCACCTTCTTGTCGGTCTTATAGGTATTCTTGTCCGCTTCAAGCTGTTTTATGTCAGCCTTAAGCTGATTCATGAATTCGTAATTCTTTTCTGTGATGTTACCGACGATCTCCGAGCTTACCATAAGCTGATAAAAATCGGTAGCTCCTGACAGTACGCCGAAAACGTCACTGTTACCGCTGGTATACATCGTGCGGATTATCTGTGCGAACTTCTCCAGATTTTCCGCATTCTCTTTTTCCGCCGCCTTTATATCGGCGTCAGCCTTTGCGAGCTTATCGTTAAGCTCGTTTATCTCGCTTGTCTTTTTATCGATATCAGCCTGCATAGCCTTGATATCTTCATTTTTATAATAAACCAGATTATTGTAATAATCTACTTCATTCTTCTGTTCGCCGAGCATAAGGGAGATTTTATCGAAGGTCTCCTGATTATCGGCAATTTCACCGTCGATACGGTCAATTTCTTCTTTTCTGTCCGAATTTTCCTGCTCAATACGGTTTATCTCATCCCTGATTTCCTGTTCGGTCATTCCGCTTACGGCGGATACCGAGGGAGCATAGGAGGTAACGATGCCGACATTTATAGCGGCTACCATAAGGAAGGAAAGAGCGGTACGGATAATACGCTTTATTTTCATTGTTCCATCCTTTCCTATATCTTAAGGTGCTTGCTCATACTCAGTACGGTACCGATAGCTCCCAAAAGAGCGCCTGCCGCACAGTAGACGAGAAGAGTCTGCACCGCCACGTCGGAAAACTTTATAATATTGTCCATACCCAGAGCGCCCCACATACCAAGGCTTTCCGAGAAAAGACCGAATACGCCTTCGTATATCACCTTTGTCAGTATCCAGGAGGTAAAGCCGGATAAAAGGCCTACCGTCATGCCCTCTACAAAGAAGGGAGTTCTGATAAAGCTGTTGGTTGCACCCACTATACGCATTATCGCAATTTCCTTACGGCGTGCGAATACGCTTATACGGGTAGTATTTGCTATAATTATGATGCTTACTGCACCGAGGGACAGCATAAGCGCAATACCTACGATGGTAAAGGTATTACGGATGTCCTCGATAAAGCCTGCGAAATCCATAGGTGCATTTACCTTGTAAACGCCCTGGATAACCTGAAACTGTCCTACTGCCATATCGATCTTATCAAGATCGTTTATAGTAACCATATATGTAGGAGGTACGGGATTATAAGGAAGGCTTTCGAAAAGCTCCGTCTGATCCTTATACTGATTCTTCATAGATTCGAGTCCCTCTTCGGGAGAGATATATCTCACCTTTGTTACAAGGGTGTTGCTGTTAAGCACGTCCTTGATGTGATTTATATCTGCGTCATCCTCCATATATACGCTGATTTCATTCTTATCGGAAACGTTGTCGAGAATGATGCCACAATCCAGCATAACAAAGCCTGAAAGTCCTACCAGCAGCAGACATACCGTAAGTATGCAAAGGCTTGCAAAGGACATAAGGCGGTTTTTCCAGATGGAAGAAAAGCCCTGCTTTAAAAGATATGATAAATTATTCATCCTCGCCGGCACCTCCCACCACGTCATCAAAAATGATTTCGCCTGATTTGAGGCTTATGAGTCTGCCGCCGAAATATTCTACAAGGCTATGCTCGTGGGTTACCATAACTACGGTAGTACCGCATTTGTTGATTTCCCTTAAGAGTCTTACGATATCATAGGATAAGCCGGGATCGATGTTTGCCGTAGGCTCGTCTGCTATGATAAGTCCCGGATCGCTGGCGAAGGCACGGGCGATGGCAACTCTCTGCATTTCGCCGCCTGACAGCTTGTTCGGATACGCCTTTGCTCTGTCTGTGAGCTTTACGAGGTCAAGCACGTAAGGTACTCTGTGTCTTATATCACGCTTTGACTGTCCCGTAACTCTCATTACAAAGGCAACGTTATCGTATACGTTCAGATTGTCTATCAGTCTGAAATCCTGGAATATCATACCGACGGAGCGTCTGAAATAGGGGATTTTGCTTTTCTTTATATTCGTAAGATTATAGCCGTTTACAAAAACTCTGCCCTCGGTGGGGGTGATCTCTCTTGTAATCAGCTTGAGAAGTGTGGATTTACCTGCACCGCTGTCACCAACGATAAAGACGAATTCACCCTTCTCTATACGCAGATTTACGTTACTTAATGCGTCAACGCCCTCTTTATAGTGAACGCTGACATTCTTGAGTTCTACCATTTTTATTACCTTTCTGTTCGTGCCGGTCTTCCTTCTTATATAAGGAAAAGCGGCGCATCTGTCCGACAAACACGGTCGGTGCCTTTTCATTTCCACAGCCCATAAACTGACAGCTACACAGCCTCCCATGTCAAGATGCTGTGTAGTCGTTAAAAATGTCAAATTTTAATAGGGGGAAATGCTCACATCTACTTAATGGTGGAATCCTTGAAACTAATTTCCTTTTCCCTTTAATCAGAACTTTACGGGGTCTGCCGCAAGATACTTTCTTACCATCAGCGCAATCTTGAAGATTATAGCGTGGTCGAATTCTCTTAAATCAAGTCCTGTGAGCTTCTTTATCTTATCAAGTCTGTAAACAAGTGTATTTCTGTGTACAAAGAGCTTTCTTGAGGTTTCGGATACGTTGAGGTTGTTTTCAAAGAATCTCTGGATAGTAAAGAGAGTTTCGTGATCGAGAGATTCGATGGAGCCCTTCTTGAACACTTCCTTTAAGAAGGTTTCGCAGAGTGTTGTGGGAAGGTGATAGATAAGTCTTGCTATACCAAGATTGTCATAGCTTACGATAGTCTTATCAGTATCGAATACCTTACCTACTTCGATAGCGATCTGTGCTTCCTTGAAGGAGCGGGCGAGATCCTTGATGCCGGTAACGGGTGTACCGATACCTACGTTTACCTTTGTGAAGAATTCTGCTGATAAGGTATCGGAAATAGAACGGGCAAGCTTTTCAAGATCCTTGTTGTCTGTGTTTGCCTTGATCTCCTTTACAAGAACGATTTCCGTTTCTGTGATGTTGAAAACGAAATCCTTGTTCTTATCAGGGAACAGATTCTGTATTACGTCATAAGGTGACATTTCGTTTGCCGATACAACGCTGATTAAAAATACTACTCTGTTGATTTCAGCATTGAAATGAAGCTCTCTCGCCTTTAAGGTGATATCTCCGGGGAGTACGTTGTCAAGAATGATATTCTTTACGAAATTGTTTCTGTCGTACTTTTCATCATAATACTGCTTTATGCTGGAAAGAGAAATTGCAAGCAGAGAAGCATACTTTGACGCCTGCTCGTCAACTCCTTCTACAAATACTGCATAATCAGGCTTTACGTGAACGCCGAAAGGCTTGTATGTATAGCCGTCACGGATAAACGCATCGTGGGATTCTCCAAGCTCTACAGAGAAGAAATCGCTGTTTGTTCCTATTCTGGAAAGCTCGCTGCAGGCTACTATGGTGGAGTTCTCGTCAATTACGCCGATAACTCTGCCGATGGTATCCCTCATCTGATGAACTACGCCCTGAAATAATCTGTTAGACATTTTCTTTACCCCTTTTGATTTTCTTTGTCGCTATTTAAGTCGGGTGCTACCCTCTTTATTGTCATTTACCGTACCTTCGGCAATATTACCGAAAACACGCCGTAAAATGCTTAAAAATAATACACCAAATATATTGTACTAAAAAAATTCGGAAAAATCAAGTGTTTTTTAGATAAATTGCAAAATTTACTGAAAAAATTTTTTACAGGTTGCAAAAAAATATATAAAGTGGTATAATAAATGGGTATGCAAGTAAAAAAAGCATATATCTGCATAAAAATCCGAAATCAGAGAAAGGACTGATGTATTTTGAAAAAATTCTATAGCTTCAAGACGGGATATATCAGTCTGCGAATGTGCATCTCGCACATATGATGATATAAACCGATATGAAAAATCAATAACATAAATTTAAGGAGAAATAAAAATGGACAAGAAAAAATATTATATAACTACACCTATATACTATCCTTCGGGACAGCCCCATATAGGTCATTGCTACACAACGGTAGCCTGCGATACTATCGCCCGCTTCAAGAGAATGCAGGGCTACGACGTTATGTTCCTTACAGGTACCGACGAGCACGGTCAGAAGATCGAGCTTAAGGCAAAGGAGCAGGGCGTAACTCCCAAGGAGTACGTTGATCCCATCGTTGACAACTTCAAGCGTTTATGGGAAACTATGAATATAAGCTACGACAGATATATCAGAACAACTGACGATTATCATATCGAAACAGTACAGAAGGTATTCCGTGAGCTTTATGACAGAGGATACATCTATAAAGGCAAGTACACAGGTAAATACTGCACACCCTGTGAGAGCTTCTGGACAGAATCCCAGCTGATTGACGGCAAGTGTCCCGACTGCGGAAGAGATGTTATCGAGGCTGACGAGGAGGCTTACTTCTTAAAGCTCTCCCTTTTTGAAGACAAGATCCGCAAGTTCCTTACAGAAACGGATTATCTCCAGCCCGCTTCCCGTGTAAACGAGATGGTCAACAACTTCATCAACGCAGGACTTGAGGATCTTTGCGTATCCCGTACTACCTTCACCTGGGGCGTACCTGTTGACTTTGACGAAGGTCACGTAGTTTACGTATGGGTTGACGCTCTTACAAACTATATCAGTGCACTCGGCTACAAGAACAGCGAATATAACGATTATGACAAGTACTGGCCCGCTGATATGCATATGACTGCAAAGGAGATTGTGCGCTTCCACTCTATCGTATGGCCCATCATACTTATGATGCTCGATATCCCTCTGCCCAAGCGCCTTTACGGTCACGGCTGGATAAATTTCAACGGTCAGAAGATGAGTAAATCTCTCGGCAACGTTATCGATCCCTTCGTACTCGCCCAGCGTTACGGTGTTGACGCAGTACGTTATCAGATACTCCGCGATATGCCCTACGGCTCTGACTGTAACTTCTCGAATGAAATTATGATAAGCAGAATAAATACCGACCTTGCCAACGATTTCGGCAACCTCGTATCCCGTACCGTTGCCATGGTGGACAAGTATTTCGGCGGCTCTCTTATCAGCGACAAGGTAAGCGGCGAATTTGACGACGAGCTTATCGGTATGGCAAAGGAGCTTAAGGCAAAGGTTGAAGAGGCGGTAGAAAACGCCCAGCTTTCAAAGGCACTTGAGGAGATATTCAAGGTGGTTTCCCGTGCAAACAAGTACATTGACGAAACTGCTCCCTGGGTACTGGCAAAGGACGAAGCAAATAAGTCAAGACTCTGTGCAGTTCTTTACAATCTGCTTGAAACCATCCGTATAACCTCTACCCTGCTTTATCCCTTCATGCCCACAACAATGCCCAAGGTATGGGAGCAGATAGGCGCAACAAACGGTGAAGCAAGCTATGAAAACGCCGACAAGTTCAGCGTTCTTTCTCCCGTGGTAAAGGTAAACAAGGGCGAGGTTCTCTTCCCCAGAATCGATATGGACAAGGAAATCGACGCTCTCAACGAAATGATTACTCCCAAGAAGGAGATAAGAGAAGACGAGGATCTTGACAAGGCTGGTATAATCTCTATCGACGACTTTGCAAAGGTAAAGCTCAGAAGCGGTGAAATTATAGCCTGCGAAAAGATAAAGAAGGCAAAGAAGCTGCTGAAATTACAGATAGACGACGGCAGAGAGGGCAGACAGATAGTAAGCGGTATCGCACAGTACTATACTCCCGAAGAGCTTATCGGAAAGAAGATAATCTTCGTTGCAAACCTTTCCCCTGCAAAGCTCTGCGGTGAGGACAGCAACGGTATGCTCCTTGCCTGCGACTGCGGTGATAAGGTACAGGTTGTATTCCTCGATTCCGATACACCTAACGGAAGTGCAATAAGATAAATAATAAACGACGATAGGGCGGTTTTATAATCGCCCTATATCTGAATACATTAAATTCCATTTATTTTCAGAAAGGAATGTTATTACATGAAAATTGCAGAGCTTTATGGCAAGGGAAAGGTTGTATTTTCGGTAGAGGTATTTCCTCCCAATAAAAATTTTACTATTGATACGGTATATAATGCAGTAAACGAAATTGCGCAGATAAGACCTGATTATTTCAGCGTTACCTACGGCGCAGGCGGAAATACCGCAAACCGTTCCACCTGCGAGATAGCTTCTCATATAAAGAACAAGTGCGGCATTGAGGCAATGGCGCATCTCACCTGTATAAACAGTACAAGAGCTGATATTGATTTTGTTCTTGACGATTTAAAGGCAAACGGAATTGAGAATATTCTTGCCTTAAGAGGCGACGTAAAGCCTGATGAAGAGCCTAAGAACGAATTTCCCCACGCCAGCGATCTTGCCGCTTACATCTTATCAAAGGGAGAATTTGATATTGCGGGCGCCTGCTACCCTGAGGTACATATTGACGCCACAAATCAGAGAGAGGATATCCTGAATCTTAAAAAGAAGGTAGACAGCGGTGTTTCTCACCTTGTTACCCAGCTTTTCTTCGATAACGACGCCTTCTACGATTTTCGTGAAAAGGCGGCTATAGCGGGCATTGAAGTTCCGATATCTGCAGGCATTATGCCAATCACCAGCAAAAAGCAGATTGAAAGAATGGTTTCGATGTGCGGTGCAAGTCTGCCTCCTAAATTCGTAAAGATGATACAGAGATATGAAAATAACCGTGAGGCACTTATCGACGCAGGTATTGCCTATGCGGTGGATCAGATAATCGATCTTATTTCAAACGATATCGAGGGTATTCATCTTTATTCAATGAATAACCCTTACGTTGCAAAAAGAGTATATGAGGCTATAAAAAAGCTGTTATGATGATAGACAGTATTGATAAAAAAGAGGCTCTGCGCTATCTTGGTATAAATGGCAAGCCTGACGATAACACGAAAACGCTTATCGATATCTGTGAAAGGGAGCTTTTAAAATCAGCAAGTCCTAAATTTCTTTTCAGGATTTTTGAAATATCCGACATTTCAGAAAACGGCATAAGGCTTTGCGACTGTAATCTTATCTTAACGGGAAAGGCTATCGCAAGGCATCTCACCGGTTGTAAAAAAGCGGTGCTTATGTGTGCTACTCTTGGTGGCGGTGCAGACGCTCTGATAAGAAAAATGCAGATAACCGATATGGCAAGGGCGGTAATTACCGACGCTCTCGCTTCTGCTTTTATCGAGCAGGTATGCGACTATGCAGAGGGTGAAATAAAAAAATCCGCTATCGGTTTTTCACTCACCGACAGATTTTCTCCCGGCTATGACGATTTACCGATAGAGCTACAGAAGGATTTTCTGCTTTTACTTGACGCACAGAAAAAAATCGGACTCTGCGCTACCGATAATATGCTGTTGACTCCCAGAAAATCGGTGACGGCAATAATCGGATTATCGGAAGGAAAGCGGGACAGCGTAAGCAGATGCGATAATTGTAATCTTAAGGCTTCCTGTCAATACAGAAAGGATAATGTATACTGTGGAAAATAAACTGAATTTAAAAGAGCTTACAAAGGACAGATTTATAGTATTTGACGGCGGTATGGGAACTGAACTTCAGGCGAGAGGTCTTAAAACCGGAGAAACACCCGAGCTTTTAAACTTTACTGCGCCCGAAATCATAAAGTCAGTACATCTTGACTATCTGAAATCAGGCTCTGACGTAATAAGCGCCAACACCTTTGGGGCAAACCGCTACAAGCTGGAGGGTTGCGGGAAAACCGTAGAGGAAGTGATCCTTGCGGGAGTACAGATAGCAAAAACCGCCGTAGCTGAAAGCGGAAAAAACGCCTTTGTGGCACAGGATATAGGCCCTGTAGGACAGCTTTTAGAGCCTACGGGCACTCTTACCTTTGAAGAGGCATACGATATATTCAAAGAGCAGGTAATTGCAGGCGTAAAGGCAGGTAGTGACTTATTCATAATCGAAACCATGACCGATTTATACGAGCTTAAGGCGGCTTTGCTTGCGGTTAAGGAAAACTCGGAGTTACCCGTTATCTGCAGTATGACCTACGAGGAAAATTTCCGTACCTTTACCGGTGTACCCGTTGAGGCAGAGGCTATACTCTGCGAGGCTCTCGGGGCTGACGCAGTCGGTATAAACTGCTCTCTTGGTCCGAAGGAGCTTATGCCTGTAGTAGAAAAGCTCTGTAATGCCACCACGCTCCCCGTTATAGTTATGCCCAATGCAGGTCTGCCCGATCCCGAAACGGGAAAATTCAGCATCTCCGCAGAGGAATTCGCAGGCTACACAGAGCAGATGATAAATTACGGTGTAAATATCTTCGGTGGCTGTTGCGGTACGACTCCCGCATTTATAAAAGCGGTAGCGGAAAAGCTTGCGGGTAAGACTCCTGCTGACAGAAAAAATCCGAAAAAAAGCTCCGTATGCAGTGGTACAAGAATCTGCTGTATCGACCAGCCGAGAATAATCGGTGAAAGAATAAATCCTACGGGTAAAAAGCTCTTTAAAGAGGCACTTAAGAATGACGATATAAACTATATCTTAAATCAGGCAATAGAGCAGGTCAACGCAGGCGCTGATATTCTTGACGTCAACGTGGGACTGCCCGATATTGACGAAAAGGCTATGATGGTAAAGGTAGTAAAGAGCATACAGAGTGTTACAGATACGCCTTTACAGATAGATTCCACAAGCCCTGAAGTAATCGAGGCGGCACTTCGTATATATAACGGCAAGGCTATTGTAAACTCGGTAAACGGCGAGGAGGAAAGCCTTCAGAAAATTCTGCCGATAGTAAAGAAATACGGTGCGGCGGTAGTGGGACTTACTCTTGATAATAACGGAATCCCCAAGAAAGCAGAAGAAAGAGTAGCAATAGCGAAGCGTATAATCGACAGAGCAGAAGCTATCGGCATTGCAAGAGAGGATATCTATATAGACTGTCTTACTCTTACAGCGTCTGCCGAGCAGGAGGCGGTAAAGGAAACCTTAAAGGCTGTAAGAATGGTGAAGGAGCAGTACGGAGTAAAGACTGTACTCGGTGTTTCAAACATCTCCTTCGGTCTGCCTAACCGTGAGCTTTTAAATCACATTTTCTTAAGCCTTGCTCTTGAAAACGGACTCGATCTGCCTATCATAAATCCCAATATCGAGGCTATGACGGGGACTGTAAGAGCCTTTAAATTACTGCATAATATAGACGTCAATTCCGCACAGTATATTGCCGCTTATTCCGATATGACAACCCAGAAGCCTGTGCAGAAGGCGGAGAACATAACTCTCGAATACGCCATAGACAACGGACTTAAAGAGGCGGCGGCAAACATAACCCGTCAGCTGCTCTGTGAAACCGACGCTATGGATATAGTGAACGACCGACTGATTCCCGCTCTTGATAAAACGGGTACACTCTTTGAGCAGGGAAAGATATTCCTGCCCCAGCTGATATTATCGGCAGGCGTTGCCCAGAGCTGTTTTGACGTGATAAAGGATAGTCTTTCAAAATCGGGTGATACTCCCATCAGCAAGGGTAAGATAGTTAAAGCAACCGTCAAGGGTGATATTCACGATATCGGTAAGAATATCGTAAGGGTACTGCTTGAAAACTACGGCTATACGGTAATAGATCTTGGTAAGGACGTACCTCCCGAGGCGGTAGTAGAGGCGGCGGAAAAGCACGGTGCTACGCTTGTAGGACTGAGCGCACTTATGACTACTACCTTAAAATCCATGGAGGACACAATAGGTCTTGTAAAGGAAAAGCTACCCGAGTGTAAGATTATGGTCGGCGGTGCGGTGCTGACTCCCGATTACGCGGAAAAGATCGGCGCAGACTATTATGCAAAGGACGCCAAAGAGGCGGTAGATATTGCGAAAAAGGTTATAGGATGATAAACCAAACCCCATCGGTTTTCCGATGGGG
>JAFQUH010000120.1 GCA_017408635.1 Ruminiclostridium sp.
GAGTAGCATTGCAGTTGCGATAACAAGCATTGCTTTTCCAAAGGCTTTTCCGTAGGCTGATTTATCTGTGACTTTTATTTGGTGTTAATCGTGTATTAAATCCGTTTTACCCTTGTAAATTGCAATACCCAGTACCGTAAACAGAGCTGCAACCAGAAACATAATAATAGAATATAATAACATACAAACTACCCTCTAAATTCTTATTTATCTGTCAGTTAATTATAGCATTGTCGATATAAAAAGTCAACGTCATAAGCAACGCAAAGCCACTTTTGACATCAACATCAAAAGTGGCTTTTAATACTTCTATACGACTATCGCATTAAAGAGTGCGGCGTATTGCTTTATGTAATTATATCAGGAAATTGCTAATGCACTTACGTAGAAGAGTGAGCCGCCATCCTTTGCTTTAGGTACGATGGATACTGTGTGCTTTCCTGTTTCGCTAAAGGTCTTGATGTGTGCGCATTCTACGTAACTGCCCCAACCACCGGGGAATGCGGCGTTGATGGTTGTTACCAGCTCGTTGTCAACGTAGATTTCAGCGGTAGTTGCCGTAGCGTTTGTCAGCTTGCCATAAAGAAGACCTATGCTCTTTGCTTCAACCTCGAAGGTGAGGGTAACGTCCTCGGGATAAGGCTTTGTGCCGGAGGCTAAAGCTATCCAGGTACCGTCAAAGCCGCCAAAGTAGCCGTTCTTCTTTATAAAGCCGTTGTTGATTGCAGGCTCTGTGTTTGTGGGTGATAAGAGCTTGCCGTTTTCAAAGCCTGCGGTAGAAGCCTTCACCGTAAAGTCACTTTCGTCACCTGTAATGCTGTCGAGCTCGGCTATAACGTCTTCGATATATGAAGTAAGCATCTGTGATAATGCATTGTGTCCGGGAACGTTGGGGTGGATGTTATCGTCGGAGATTTCCTTCCACGCGATATCGCCCTTCTTGATAACGGAGAGGATAGCGTCACCGTAGGAGATCATAGGAAGATCGTACTTCTTTACGATATCGTAGTGATACTGCTGGAAGCTTGTTCCGTTTTCCTGAACTGTTGCTATTGTGATTATAGCAGGGTTTGTTTCATAGCCCCAGATAGTTCTTAAAAGGCTATCGTAGGATTCGATATTGCGCTGTGTGTTTTCCGTAGTATCGTTAACGGAGAATTCAACGAATACTAAATCGGGGTTCTTTACAAGAAGATCGCTTGTAACTCTGTGTACGCCGATGTAGGAGCCTGTAGCACCGATACCTGCGTTTACGTAGTTTATTTTAGCATTGGGGTAGGTCTTCATAAACCAATCGGTTGTGAGCTTTGCGTAGCAAAGATTGTTACCTGCGCTGGAGCCCTGAGTGATAGAGCCGCCGATATAGCCTATAGTAACCTCTTCGCCTGCGGCGAGCTTCTTTAATACCTTTGCAAGTCTTACCTTGTTACCTTCATTGAGTACGGAGATCTCCTTCATACCTTCGGTAATAAGACCACCTGCTTCGTATACCTCGTTAGTAGGAACGTCAGAAGGCTTTTCGGTTGTCGTTTCGGATGTGGTGGTTTCAACGTCGGAAGATTCGGGAGCAGCAGTTTCAACGTCAGAGGTTTCAGGAGCGGAGGTTTCCGCATCTGATGATTCAGGAGCTGAAGTTTCTGAATCTGATGATTCGGGAGCAGAGGTTTCAGCATCGGAAGACTCTTCCTTGCTCTCTTCCGATTCTGTCTTGGAGTCATCCTTGCTTTCTGTTACGCTTGATGTGGGAGCAGAGGATGTGTTCTGGTTATCCTGGCAAGCGGTAACGCTCATAGTTACGCACGCCGCAAGAATAAGAGCCAATAATCTTTTCTTCATAGAATTATATCCTTTCTTTTATTTCAAGTTTTGGAAAATTAAGTTTTACTTAAATTTCTTACGTACAAACTTAATATAACACTAAATTTACTTAATGTCAATAGGGTATAAATTTTTTCATCAAAATTATATATTTTTGGTTGAAAAAAACGATTACATATGTTACAATATATTTATGTATATATTTAAGGAGGAAATATTATATGCCGAACAAAAAACTTGTTTTACCATCAGATGATTTTTCCTATATGGGCAGAATCGACTTTACCGAAAAGGAAAGCCCTCTGTTCATCTATGCGGGCAGCATGGTCAGTGTAAAATTTACAGGTACCTCTGTAGGTATGATGATAAAGCCTATGCTGATATATCCCGTAACCTGGATAGGTGCAGTTGTCGATGGTATCCAGTATAAATTTGATCTTAACAGATCGGACGTTCCCGTTTACATACCTATAGCAGAAAATTTACCTGAAGGTGAGCATACTGTTACAATCTTCAAGAGAACTGCAGGCTCTCATCATTATTTCCGTTTCTGCGGACTTATGGTAGATGAGAATGCAACCGTATCACCCATAGATCGTAAGTATGATATGAAGCTCGAGGTATACGGCGACAGCGTATCCGCAGGCGAGGTGGTAGAGGCGGTCTACTACGACGGACATTGTGATCCCTCCCACAACTCCTGCTATGACAACAGCTGGTTTTCATATTCCTTATCTCTTGCAAGAAAGCTGAATGCCGAGATTCATTGCAACGCCCAGGGCGGCATTTCAATGGTAGACGGAGCCGGTTATTTCAACCCCGATTCCTATATCGGTATGGAAACAGTATATAAGCAGATGTCCTACGTTCCCGAAATGGGAATAACAGAATGGGACTTCAGCCGTTATACTCCCGATTACGTAATAATCGCCCTCGGACAGAATGACGCTCACCCCGATCCCAAGCGCATTTACGAAAAGAACTACAGAGAATACTGGAAAACGACCTACAAGAATATGGTCAACTCCCTTATTGAGAAATACGGCGAAAAGACAAGATTCATCCTTATTACTACCGTGCTTATGCACGAGGCAACCTGGGACGAGGCTCTTGACGAAATTGCAGAGGAGCTTGGCAACAAGAACGTAGTACGCTACAAGTTTTTAAGAAATGCGGCGGCTACTCCAGGTCATCCCCGTATCACAGAGCAGGAAGAAATGGCAGGCGAGCTTGCCGCTTTCATCCGAAATTGGAAATAAAGGAAGATAAATAGTTATATTTTAACAAAAATATTCAAAAATTTAGTGCTAATTTGATAAAATTATAACAAAAACTATTGAATTTTTTTGAAGTTTATGGTACAATTAAAAATATAATATACAAATTATAATCTTCAGGAGGAGATTGCAATGTCAATTAATATTCCAAAAGAATACGAAGTGCCCTTGTACCTGTTCCATCAGGGAAATAATGCACAGGCTTACAAGTTCTTCGGTTCACACACAGCGAATATCGGTGGTCAGGATGGCATAATCTTCAGAGTATGGGCACCCAGAGCAGTCGATGTATGTGTAGTAGGAGATTTCAACCATTGGAATCGTGAAATGAACTACATGAACAAGATAAGCGACGGCGGTATATGGGAACTTTTCATCCCAGGCTTAAAGCAGTTTGATAACTACAAGTACAGTATCAGAACTACCGGCGGTCAGATAAAGCTGAAGGCAGATCCCTATGGCTATCATATGGAAACAAGACCTAACACAGCATCAAAAGTTTATGATATAGACTGCTACAAGTGGACAGACGAAAAATGGATGAAGGAGAAGGAAACAAAGGACGTTTACCGCTCTCCTATGAACATCTACGAATTCCATCTGAATTCCTGGTTCAAGAAGAATGACGAGGACGAACTGTTCAGCTATATGGAGCTTGCGGAAAAACTCATCCCTTACGTAAAGGATATGGGCTACACCCATATCGAAATGATGCCCGTTGCAGAATTCCCCTTTGACGGCTCCTGGGGATATCAGCAGATAGGTTACTACGCTCCTACGTCAAGATTCGGTACACCCGCTGACTTTATGCAGTTTATCGATTACTGCCACAACCACGGCGTAGGCGTAATTCTCGACTGGGTACCCGCACATTTCCCCAAGGATGCGGCAGGACTTTATGAGTTTGACGGTGAATGCTGCTACGAATATACAGATCCCAACAAGCGTGAGCATTACAACTGGGGGACAAGAGTATTCGACTGGGGCAAGCCCGAGGTACAGTCCTTCCTCATCTCCAACGCAAACTACTGGATAACTGAATATCACATAGACGGACTTCGTGTTGACGCCGTTGCTTCTATGCTTTATCTTGACTATGACAGACAGGACGGCGCATGGACGCCCAACAAATACGGCAGTAACGAAAACCTCGAAGCGGTTGAGTTCTTGCAGAAGCTCAATGCAACCCTTTTTGAAAGACACAAGGGCTTACTTATGATAGCAGAAGAATCTACTGCATGGCCTATGGTTACAAAGCCTACAGATATCGGTGGTCTTGGCTTCAACTTCAAGTGGAATATGGGCTGGATGAACGATATGCTCTCCTATATGTCCATGAATCCCGAATATCGTCAGTACCACCACGATAAGCTGACCTTCTCCTTCTATTACGCCTTCTCCGAAAACTTCATCCTTCCCATTTCTCACGATGAAGTAGTATACGGAAAATGCTCAATGCTGGACAAGATGAGCGGACCTCGTGATAAGAGATTCGATTCTCTTCGTACCTTCCTTTCATATATGACTGCACATCCCGGTAAAAAGCTAACCTTTATGGGACAGGAATTTGCACAGTATAAGGAATGGAACTATAAGACAGGTCTTGACTGGGATATTCTCCAGTTTGATGAGCATAAGCGCTACAGCGAATTCGTAAAGGCGCTCAACAACTTCTATAAGGAAAATTCTCCTCTGTGGGAAATTGATTATGACTGGACCGGCTTCAGCTGGATATCCAACGACGACTATAAGAACAGTATAATCGCATTCCGCAGAAAAGACTCCAAGGGTAACGAGATCATCGCAGTATGCAACTTCTTACCTCAGGAGCAGGAGGTTTACAGCTTCGGCGTACCTTATTATGCAGATTATAAAGAAGTATTCAGTACAGACGCCAAGGAATTCGGTGGTAGTGGTCTTGCAAACCGCACCTTTACTGCAAAGTGCGAGGGTATGCACGGACTTGATTACTCAATCACTATGAAGATTCCTGCAATGTCAGCCATCTTCTTAAAGCCTGAAAATATCCGTAACCCCGAGGACGATAAGCCTAAAGTAAAGAAAACGGCTTCAAAGAAGGCAACCACCGAAAAGGCAGAGAAGAAGACAACTTCTAAAAAGCCTGCGGCAAAGAAGACTGCAGAAAAGAAGGCAGCTTCCGAAAAGCCTGCGGCAAAGAAGACTGCAGAAAAGAAGGTAGCTTCCGAAAAGCCTGCGGCAAAGAAGACTGCAGAAAAGAAGACCGCTTCTGAAAAGTCTGCAGTAAAGAAAACCACCTCAAAGAAAACATCGTCAGCAAAAACAGACGATAAGATAAAGAAATAAATTCACGGAGGAAAGCGAATTTTATGAAACATGTTAAAAAAGAATGCGTAGCTATGCTCCTTGCCGGCGGACAGGGAAGCAGACTTTATGCACTTACTAAGGATATGGCAAAGCCTGCCGTTCCTTTCGGAGGAAAGTACAGAATTATCGACTTCCCCCTTTCAAACTGTGTAAATTCAGGTATCGATACAGTCGGCGTACTTACACAGTACCAGCCTCTCGTACTTAACGAGTACATAGGCAACGGTCATCCCTGGGGCCTCGACAGAGTTCATGGCGGTGTTCATGTTCTCCCTCCTTACGAGTCCTCATCAGGTAAGTCCTGGTACACAGGTACAGCTAACGCAATCTATCAGAATATCAGCTTTATCGACAGATACAACCCTGAATACGTCGCAGTATTATCAGGCGACCATATCTATAAGATGGATTACAACGCAATGCTTGACTTCCACAAGAAGAACAATGCAGATGCTACAATCGCAGTTCTCGAGGTTCCGTGGGAAGAGGCTTCCCGTTTCGGTATCATGACTGCTGATGAAAACGGAGTTATCACCGAATTTGCTGAAAAGCCTGCAGAACCCAAGTCCAACCTCGCATCTATGGGTGTATATATCTTCTCCTGGCAGAACCTCAAGAAGCACCTCATCGCCAACGAAAACGACGAAGGCGCAAGCAAGGACTTTGGTAAGAATATCATTCCTGCAATGCTGAACG
Organism: Ruminiclostridium sp.; assembly: GCA_017408635.1. Classification (GTDB taxonomy): domain Bacteria; phylum Bacillota; class Clostridia; order Oscillospirales; family Ruminococcaceae; genus Ruminiclostridium_E. Next base: position 6,138 of record JAFQUH010000120.1, read on the forward strand.
AAGGCAACAAGCTGGTTGCATACCACTTTGAAGGCTATTGGAAGGACGTAGGAACGATAGATAGCTTATGGGAAGCAAACATGGACCTTTTAGATCCCAACGTTCCCCTCGATCTTCACGATTCCAACTGGAGAGTATTCTCCCGTAACCCCGTTATGCCTCCTCACTACGTAAGCGAAAAGGCAACTATCGAAAACTCCATGATTTCCGAAGGTTGTACAGTTGACGGTTTCGTTGACTTCTCCGTGCTTTTCGCAGGTGTAGTTATCGAAGAGGGTGCTGTAGTTCGTGACAGTATCATAATGCCTAACACAACAATCAAAAAGGGTGCTGTAGTAGAATATGCTATCATCGGTGAAGATTGTGTAATCGGTGAAAACGCACACGTCGGCGAAAGACCCGAAGCTATTGAAGATAAAGATACCTGGGGCGTAGCAGTTATCGGTCACAACGTTACTGTAAGTGACAAGTCCGTGATCGGTCCTAAGGCTATGATCTCCGAAAATGTGTGAGCAGGAGGATAACGAAATATGGCTAATATGTCAAATGTACTTGGTCTGATCTTCGCTAATATGCACGAGCAGACTGTTCCCGATTTAACAAAAATAAGAGCAATGGCAAGCGTGCCCTTTGGTGCAAGATACAGACTCATCGACTTCCCCTTATCAAATATGGTCAACTCCGATATTGACGAAGTGGGCGTTGTTACAAGGGATAACTATCAGTCACTTATCGACCACATCGGTGCAGGCGATGAATGGGATCTTTCCCGTAAGACAGGCGGTCTTCACTTACTTCCTCCCTATGGTAATTCCTATGGTATCTACAGAGGCAGACTTGAAGCGCTTGCTCACATCAAGCCCTTTATCAAGAGTGTAAACTGTGAATACGTTCTTCTTTCAGATGCAGACGTAATCGCTAATATCGATTATCGCCCCATCGTTGATTTCCACAAGAACAGCGGCGCTGATATCACAGTAGTTTACGGCAAGGGTACCTACAATGCAGAACAGTGCGCTACAAAGACTGTTCTCTCCGTAAACAAGAACAATGAGATCTATGACGTTTTAGTTCGTCCCGAAATGAGCGGCGAATTCAACGTAAGCCTTAATATGTTCGTTGTTGGTAAGCAGTTCTTACTGGATCTTATCACAGATGCAGAAAGCCGCAATCTCTATAGCTTTGAGGTTGACGTTCTTCAGCACAAGCTCCACGATATGAAGGTTATGGGCTACAAGTTTGACGCTCCCTTCTTCCAGATTGACGGTATCTCTACTTACATCAAGAGCAATATGGCACTTGTAAACAAGGGACTGCGTGACAGTATCTTCAATAGCGACGCTCCTATCTACACAAAGGTAAGAGATGATGCTCCCGCAAAGTACGGCATCGGTGCAGAGGTTAAGAACTCTCTCATTGCCGACGGTTGTGTAATCGAAGGTACAGTAGAAAACTGCGTACTCTTCAGAGGCGTTAAGGTAGGCAAGGGCGCTGTAATTAAAAACTGCATACTCATGCAGGATACAGTAGTAGGCGCAAAGGCTGAAATGAATAACGTTATTACAGATAAGAACGTAGTAGTTTCTGAATACCGCACACTTTCAGGTACAGATAGCTATCCCGTATTTGTAAACAAGAACGCAACAGTATAAACCACTAAATAAATTATGCCCCGTGATTTCACGGGGCATTTACTGTTTGTGTCATTTATTTATTTGTGCATTCGATATACTGCGCTACTAAAAAATAGTTTTCTATATCCATCCCGTCAAGACCTCTGAAGGCAAAGAGATCGTCGTGTATTTCAGCTACCTTATCAATGTCCTCACCTTCAACCTGAAAGAATCCGGTGATGCGGTCTATACCAACGATTATGTCGGTATTCTTCACCTTATAAATTGATATCTGCGGTAATACGTCCTCGGGTAGCTTTGCCTTGTTATGATTACTGTGCATTATATTGTATTCGACGATTTCTCTGTGCTTTTCAGAATCCAACTCGTCGTATTCGTATTTTTCCCTAAAATATTCGTCTACCTCTTTACCCGTTTTTCTGTTAGGGAAGAGCGTATCATGGTTTTCCTTGAAGGTCTTTTCCCATGCTTTAATCATTTCGGCTGTCGGTTTTTTTGTCAGCATATCTGTCACCTCGTTATTTAATTCTTATCGGCTACCGCCGCTTCAAACGTCTTATTTATACTATCGAAAATTTCCTCGTCAAGCTCTGACATTCTGAATTTATCAATGCTATCGTAATAAGCCTTAAGCTCGTTATAGGGAATTTCTTCGCCATATTTTTTCTTAAGCTCATCCATTCTCTTGTCTGCTTCCTTTGAATATTCCGCAGCCTTATCAGAATAGATTACCTTGGTATGACTATCCACTACGTCCTCTGTCCGCAGTATATATTTTACGTCAGGATTTGTAATCTGCTCCTTATGTGCGATTATTCCTGCACTATCGTGAGGAACGATGGTGTCGTTATCTCCGTGCACTATCGTTATCGGTATATCCGCTTTGTTTATTCCGCCAACCGCACTTATATCAGCCATATCTCCGAAAAGTAGCTTGTTATATATCCACATAAACGGATATTGTGTAACCCCGAAAACGTCACCTACGAATTTACGGACAAAGAAGCATAACTCTTCGTGGGGAGTGTTATATCCCGAAAAGCTGGCTACCGCCTTTATATCGTGATTAAAATTCAGCACCGAGCATACTGCATAGCCACCCATACTGTGCCCGAAAAGTACCTTCGGCATATTTTTCAGCCTTTCGTCATTTTCGCAGAAGGTAAGAGCAGAGTCAAGATCGATGAGTGACTGGGCGAGTCCCTTCTGATTTTCACCCTCGCTGTTAAAACAACCTCTGTGATTGTAGGCGAGTACGGTCCAGCCTTTTTTACAGAAGTAATGGATAACGTCCATAGTTTCTTCTTCATTACTGTTAAGTCCGTGTACGGCAAATAAAAGTCCCTTGTTGCCGTTTCCATATACGTTGCCCTTGATTGTATGTCCGTCTGACTGGAAGCTGATTTCGTATCTCGGTATCTCGTCTTTTATATCCTCATATCTTATATACGGCGTATATTCGGTAAGCTCGGATCTTGAAAATACCTCTCCGAAATAATGATTTATAATAATCAGGGACACCACCGAAAAGCATACTACTGTAGATATTACCGATATGATAACGGTCCTTATGAGCTTTTTCTTTTTGGCATTCATCAGTCGAAAACTCCTGCAGAAAGGTATCTGTCCCCGGTATCAGGTAAAAGAACAACGATATTCTTATCCTTGTTTTCATCTTTTTTAGCAAGCTCTATAGCCGCCCATAAAGCCGCACCCGATGATATACCGCAGAGCACACCCTCTGTTCTTACTAACAGCTTTGCCGTTTTGTAAGCGTTGTCCGTGCTTGCCTTGATTATTTCGTCACATAAAGAAATATCCATATTTTGTGGGATAAAGCCTGCACCTATTCCTTGTATTCCGTGAGAACCCGCAGGCTCGCCTGATAATACCGCCGAGGTGTCAGGTTCAACCGCTACCGCCTTTAAATCAGCCTTCTTTTCCTTCAGATATTTTGCATTACCTGAAAAAGTACCGCCCGTACCTACGCAGGCAACGAAAAAGTCTATATTCCCGTCGGTATCGTTCCATATTTCAGGTGCAGTAGTTTCATAATGTGCTTTGGGATTGGAGGGATTTTCAAACTGTCCCATTATTAAAGAGCCTTCGATTTTCTCATTCAGCTCCTTTGCCTTTGCAATAGCACCGCTCATACCGAGTTTTCCCTCTGTAAGAACAAGCTCGGCTCCGTATGCCGCAAGAAGCATCCTTCTTTCAACGCTCATAGTTTCGGGCATTGTAAGAATCACTTTATATCCTTTAGCGGCGGCACAGCAGGCAAGCCCTATACCAGTATTACCACTCGTAGGCTCAATGATGGTTGCACCCTTCTTTAATATGCCTTTATTTTCTGCATCCTCAATCATAGCCTTTCCAACTCTGTCCTTTACACTTCCTGCAGGATTCATAAATTCCAGCTTTGCTATAATATTCGCCTTAAGCCCGAGCTTTTTCTTTATATTGCATAGCTCTAAAAGCGGAGTAGAGCCGATTATCTCTGTTATTGATTTGTTTATTTTCATATGACGTTCCTTTCTTAATAAACTATTTATATAATACACCTATAATATAAAAAAGTCAACATCCTGTAAAAATTAAGAAATGGTAAAGGGTAGATTATACTATTGACTTTTACATCTTGTTGTGATAAAATTAACCCATATTGAATATTCTCTATAGATAAAGGGGAGTAGCCGGGGATAAATTCCCGTGTGGTATCGTCAGTACAGCCTAACGGCTCGGTATCACACCGAGCTTTATTATAGCTTATGGCAAGACTTTTGTCGCATTTTGTTGTGCGGCACAGGTCTGTTTTTTTATGCCCACACAAAAGGAGAATAAAATAAGTCGAAAGGCAAATATTCTTTATTGGAGGCGGTTTTTATGAACTACTACAGTAACAACGTTTCCGAGGTTCTGGATGAACTTCAGACTGCGGAAAACGGACTTTCCTCTGCAAAGGCAGAGGAAAACCTCGCCAAGTACGGCGAAAACAAGATAAGCGAAGGAAAGAGAAAAGGTGTACTTCAGGTATTCTTTGAGCAGTTTATGGATCTGCTGGTAATTATCCTGATCATATCTGCACTCATTTCCGTGTTCACAGGAGAGCTTGCAAGTACTATTGTTATCATCAGCGTTATAATTATGAACGCAATTTTAGGTACTGTCCAGCATTTCAAGGCTGAAAAATCCCTTGAAGCCTTAAAATCAATGTCATCACCAACGGCAAAGGTGCTTCGTGACGGTAACGTATACGCTCTTCCCGCTACAAGCATAACGATAGGTGACGTAGTTATGGTAGAGCAGGGTGATATCATTCCTGCCGACGGCAGAGTCATCTCTTCCTCTTCTCTTCAGGTGAACGAAAGCTCTCTTACAGGCGAAAGTAACAGTATCGATAAGGTCACCGATACTCTTTCAGGCGAAGATATAGCCCTCGGTGACAGAATAAATATGGTGTACACAGGCTCACTAGTTACAGGTGGCAGAGGTATGTTCGTCGTAACAGGCGTAGGTATGGAAACAGAGCTTGGTAAGATAGCAGGTCTTATCAACACCGCCCAGAGAAAGAAAACACCTCTTCAGGTAAGTCTTGATAAATTCTCAAAGCAGCTATCAGTTATCATTCCCGTTCTTTGCCTTATCGTAATGCTTTTATACGTAGTCCGTGGCGAAGATATTATGGATTCCCTTATGTTTGCGGTGGCTTTAGCGGTAGCGGCAATTCCCGAGGCGTTAAGCTCCATAGTAACGATCGCTCTTGCTATCGGTACAAGAAAGATGGCAGAGGAAAACGCAGTCATCAAGGATTTAAAGGCAGTAGAGGGACTTGGTTGCGTATCAGTCGTTTGTAGTGATAAGACGGGTACTCTGACGCAGAATAAGATGACAGTCCGTGCCGTATATCAGAATGGCGAGATTACAGACGCTCCCACAGCCTTGTGCGGTAATATAACAAGGCTCAGAAATGCAATGGCATTATGTAACGACGCTATCTATACAGACGGCAACGTTATGGGCGATCCTACAGAAACCGCTCTTTCTGAATACATGGGTAGCAATGACTATGAGTGGATAAGAAAAGAATATCCCCGTATTGCAGAAGTACCCTTCGATAGTGACAGAAAGCTCATGAGTACCTTCCACGAGATGAACGGCGTAAAGACGATGTTCACAAAGGGTGCTACCGATAATATCGCAAGAAAGCTCACCGGCATCTGCGAAAATGACGTGGTGAGAGATATCACGGATGAAGATATAAAGAATATCCTTGAAGCCGCCGATACCTTCTCAAAGAAGGGTATGAGAGTATTAGGCTTTGCATACCGTGAGCTTGGCGATAATGCTCCCCTTGATATATCAGAAGAAGAGAACTTTATATTTATAGGTCTTGCGGCTATGACCGACCCGCCCAGACTTGAAAGTAAGGCGGCAGTTGCAGACTGTATCAGAGCAGGTATCAAGCCCGTTATGATTACAGGTGACCACAAGGTTACAGCCTGCGCTATAGCTACAGAAATCGGCATTATGCACGAGGGTGATATAAGCCTTGACGGCACAGAGCTTGAAAAGATGAGCAACGAAGAGCTTGACGAGGTACTGGAAAACGTATCGGTATATGCCCGTGTATCACCTAATCATAAGATCCGTATCGTTGACCGCTGGCAGAATAAGGGTAAGATAGTTGCTATGACGGGTGACGGCGTTAATGACGCTCCCGCTCTTAAAAAGGCTGACATCGGCGTAGCTATGGGTATCACGGGTACTCAGGTATCAAAGGATGCCGCTTCTATGATTCTGATGGACGATAATTTTGCAACCATCATAAAATCCGTTGCAAACGGAAGAGCAATCTATGCAAATATCAAGAATGCAATAAAATTTCTGCTTTCAGGTAATTTAGCGGGTATATTTACAGTATTATATACAGCGATCCCCGGACTTCCCGCTCCCTTTACCGCAGTTCAGCTTCTATTTATAAACCTGCTTACCGACTCTCTTCCCGCAATTGCAATCAGTATGGAAGAATCGGATAAGTCACTTCTTAACGAAAAGCCCCGTGATTCCAAGGCTTCCTTCCTGACAAAGAAGATGTCAACGGGACTCCTTATAGGCGGTGTGCTTATTGCAATATCCACAATTATCGCATATTGCTTAGGTCTTTCAACACTTCCCACGGGTGACGGTGTAACAGCATGCGCTATGGCATTCGTAACACTTTGCCTTGCCCGTCTGTTCCACGGCTTCAACTGCAGAGGTGACAAGTCTATTTTAGAGCTTGGACTTTTATCAAATAAGATGTCCCTACTTGCCTTTTTCGCAGGACTTACGCTTCTTATCTGTGCGGTATTCATCCCCGGACTGAACACTCTCTTCGGCACACAGGTGCTGACTATTGCACAGTTCGGTATCTGTGCAGGACTCGGCTTTATTCCTACACTTTTAATTCAGCTTGGCAGAATTATAAAGAAGATGTTCTTTAAGAAAAAGTAATAAATTTCACCGTCCCGAATATTATAATCACAGGATTATATAAAGGGACGGTGTTTTTATGAAAACTTTTTTAAAAGGTGCAGTTATCGGCGGATCGATGCTCCTCCCGGGACTTAGCGGCGGCACTCTTGCAATACTTCTTGGTATCTATGATAAACTTATAAAGGCGGTAAGTGACCTTACCAGAAAGACCGAAATAAAGAAAAATTTGATTTTTCTTCTCGTTTTTTCTGTCGGCGGTCTTGTCGGAGCATTGTGCTTTTCGCATGTTCTGTCAGCCGTATTATCGTTATATGGCTTTTACCTGAGCTTTTTGTTTATGGGTGCGGTAATAGGCACAGTTCCCGTTATTTACAGACAGTCAGGTGCCGACAATTTTTCTGTTACCGATATACTGTATACCGCTGTCGGAGTTGTGATATCCCTTTCGATAAATCTTATTCCCGAAAATCTTCTGAATATCAACGGAATAAACTCCGTTACGGATTTTCTGCTGCTTTTTACGGCAGGGATATTTATTGCAATTGCTCTTATTCTGCCTGGAATTTCGGTTTCTTATACGCTTCTCATACTCGGAATATATCAGCGGGTTATTGACTCTGTAAAGAATCTGGACGTTCTGTATCTTATTCCTATGGTGCTTGGCTGTATTGCAGGGATACTGGCGTTCACAAGACTTCTTGATTTTCTTATGACAAAATACAGAAGACCAGCTTATATGATAATAAGTGGCTTTGTAATTTCCTGCATACCAAAAATCTTCCCGGGCTTACCGCAAGGCACAGGCTATCTTATAGCAATACCGCTGCTGATTATCGGATTTTTTACGGTATACTGTATAGTCGGCAAGGCACAGAAAAAAGAGAATAGCTGATATCAGATATTCGGTTGACATCTGCACACTGTAATGCTATAATAAACGTTACAGAAAGGTAAGTGGTGTAATGTCCGATAAAGATCTCCTGATACAGAATATCGAAAAACTTCATACTACAGAGCTTGGCGTAACAAGAATAAAAAGAAACCTCTGTCTTTCGACAGAAGACGTAGTGAAATATTGCAAAGCTAAAATCACGGACGAAAAGTCGGTAGTATATAAACAAGGCAAGAATTTCTATTGCGAAATCGAAGGAGAAATAATTACTGTAAACTCCTACAGCTTTACAATAATTACAGCCCATAAAATAAAGAAATAACCTTATTTTTTCTGTAAAACTATTTACTTTAAGCACTGTTTGTGGTACAATAATTATACAGGCGTGACCTGAAAAATCATAATTTGGAAGGTGTAAAAAATGAGCACAGAAAAAATTCTCTGGGGTAGCTACGATGGTAAGGATTGCTACCTTGTAACACTTAAAAATAAGAATATGACCGCTTCTTTCACAAGCTACGGCGGTGCAATAGTAAATCTTCTCTTTCCCGATAAAAACGGCAACGTAGCAGACGTGGTACTCGGCTACGACGATCTTGACGGCTACGTAAACGGCGGTTCCTGCCAGGGCGCTTTAGTCGGCAGATATGCAAACCGTATCGGCGGCGCAAAGTTTACCTTAAACGGCGAAGTAATTAACATTGCTCCCAACGATAACGGTGTAAACCACCTTCACGGCGGTAACGTAGGCTTCAACAAGAAGGTATGGGATATAAAGGCTTTAGGCGAAAACGAAAATCCTTACGTTACCTTCACTTATACAAGTGTTGATGGCGAAGAAAACTATCCCGGTACGGCAGTAGTAGACGTTACTTATACGTTAACAGAGGACGCTCTCGAAATCGCATATAGTGCGGTGAGTGATAAGGATACTATAATGAATTTCACAAACCACGCTTACTTCAACCTTGCAGGCTACGACGCTGATAAGATTCTCGATCACGAAATCACACTCTACGCTGATAAGTACACTCCCGTTGACGCTCTCCTTATCCCCACAGGCGAAAAGGCAGACGTAAAGGGTACTCCCTTTGATTTTACAGTAGCCAAGAAGATAAGAACAGATATGGATAACGGCAGACTCCCCGACGGCTATGACCATAACTTTATTTTAGGCGAAACTATTGAAATGAGAAAGGCTGCAGAGGCTTATGAGCCTACTTCAGGCAGAGTTATGACAACCTATACGGATAAGCCTGCTATCCAGCTTTATATCGGTATCGGACTCAGCGGTGAAAAGGGTAAGAACGGTAGCACAATAGGTAAGTACCAGGGCTTCTGTCTTGAAAGCCAGTATTGTCCCGATACACCCAACAAGCCCCAGTTTAAGCCTTCCTGTGTATATAAGGCAGGCGAACAGTACAAGTTCACAACTATCTATAAGTTTTCAAATAAGTAAGAGATAATCCGTAAAATAGTTTACAAAAGTAAATCCAGAGAAGATTTAATTTCTTCTCTGGATTTTTGTTTATACGTTATCTGAGTTAATGATGAATTTCATATTGTGATATTTTGATACTGCATCTTCAAATCCAATGGATTTATACAGATTATATCCTGAAGCGGTAGCCTTAAGCTCTAAAAAATCAAGCTTTAAGTTTTCCGATTCGTCAATCAGCATTTTGAGTAAAGTTCCGGCAATTCCGTTTTTTCTGTATTCAGGTTTTGTATAAACGTTTAGTATTGTCCCTGTTTTACCATTAATAAAAGTTGGATTTGAAGGCTTTTCAAACACACACAAAAAGCAACAGCTTACAATTATATCTGCATCTTTACATACAAAAACAAACAGGTCTTTATTTAAATGTACTTCGAAATAAGGGTAAAGATTACTGGTGATTGTAGTTAATTTGTCCTCTGATAAATTTCCGTAATCTTCAAGAAGATATTTTATCCTTAAATCGACTAAAAGCGGTATATCATTTTTGTTTGCTTTTCCGTATGTCATATCTGTTTCTCTCTTCCGTTACGTTTTTTCGTAATACACTATGGTCATTCTATCATTTATTATTTCTTCTTTTCCCGTTCTCACAAATCCGCATTTTTCGTATAAATGACAATTACTCTTTTCCTCCTTGATGGTGGATAATATCCATTTTGCCGCTGTATTATATTTGTCAAAAAGCATACCGAGAACAGCCTGCCCGATACCTTTATTTTGATATTCGGGTATAATAAATAACGGACTTATGCGAAAAGTGTTTTCGCCCTCCGAAACCACTCTTATCGCACCTATGGGAACGTTGTCAAGCCTTATAATATAATAATCACAGTTATTGCTTTCAAGTTGGGATATCACCTTGCTTATCGGTTCCTTTACAGGACTTGTTTTTGTGTCCTGATAATGATTGTATAATGGCAGAAAGGAATCATATTTCATTTTATGTATCAGCTCTTCATCGCCGATTTGCGCTTTCACTAATTCAATTTCCTGCATTTTGAATATTCTCCGGCATTAATTATTGTTTTGTTAATTATACTATTTTTCCCGTATAAAGTCAATAACCCACCTGATTTTCAGATGGGTTAACTCATATGCGCTTGTCTGTTGTTTCGCTCTATAAAAATATATCCGAACAAAGTACGTTCCCGCCGTTTCACTTACCTTGGCTAAGCAGAAATTATAAAAAGGCGGAATCTGGATCAAACGCCACGCGTTTGCCCCGCCGTTCCGCTATCTACGTATATCGCTTTCTGAAAAAAGGCGGGAACAGTCAGCGGCGACACGCCCCAAAGACATAATTCGGCTCAAACGCCATACGTTTGCCCCGCCGTCAC